>JBGSLE010000418.1:0-2977 GCA_041740875.1 Pontiella sp.
AACGGCCTCATGACCGGCAACTACCTCACCGTCGCCGGCTCCCAATACGAAGCCGACCTCGCCATGCTCCGCCGCCTCGGCCTCGAAACCGAACCCGCATAGCCATCGTGTCCTGCAACGGGGCCATTGACACTGCGCATATATACATGTACAGCTGTGCCCCTATTTTTCGCCCCAAGGAGACCACGGATGCATTGCCATACTTTTTCGACCCTTTTTTTGAGAACCTTCCTTACGGCGCTGGCCATGGGGTCGATGGTTTCCGCCGACGTAATCATTATCGATGATTTCACCGAACCCAGCAGCCGCAACATTACAAGCAGAGGCCAGCAAGCATGGGTCGATGTGACCGGAACGGTGATCGGCGGCATCCGCGATGGCAGCGCCGGCTGCGAATCGTCGGACGCGGACGGCACCACAACCGCACGCATTTCGGCTGGGATTTTCAGTATCTTGACCAACAAAAAGGCCAGTCCGAGCATCTACCTCGCATACGACCAGACCGCTGGCTGGGGCACCCACCTCGACAACGACCCGTTCAACGGCGTGCTGAATCCGGCGTGGGATCTTTCAGACAACGGCTCCAACGACCGCTTCAGCATCCTCTTTTCCAAAGCAACAAGCACTGACTCCGCCACCCCCTTTTTCAACGACTTCCTGCTCACGGTTAAAGTAAAGGGCGACCCCTCGCTCTACCAACGCGACATGGACACTGCCGCCAATGCCTGGATGGTATCGAACAAAGCGGCCTTGGCGGCGGGGTCGCCCGTTGCCTTTGAAATCTTTTTCACGGATCTGGGGGACGGCGTGGATTTGTCGCAGGTCGAGGGCTTCTCCCTGCACATTTGCTCGGAAAACAGGGATATGGAATATGCGATCGACCGGATAGCGGCCATACCCGATCCGGCGGGCATCCCCGAGCCTGCCGTCGCCACCTTGGTTTTGCTGTTTGGCATCGGCACGCTGTCGGTTAAGCGCTTGTTGAAGCGCTGACCGCCCCGGGCGCTGGTTTGCCGACATCGGGTTTCAATGCCGGGTCCTCATCGCGGAACAACCCCTTGCGTTTGGCCAATCCTGGGAGTATATCCCTGCGTTCAGAGCGGCGGATTCGACCGGCAACACCCTGTGACAGGGAAAAAACAGCGCTATGGCGCCGGGTGCGCAAGGCGGTGCCACGGCAACCCAGCCGCAGGAGGGCGACATGATATCCAACCAGATCCTGGAAGCCGTGCTGCAGAATACGCATCTGATGGCGGTAATCCTGGATCCGAAATTCCATTTCCAATGGGTCAACCAAACCTATGCAGACTCCGGTCGACACGAACCCTCTTTTTTCATTGGCAAAAACCATTTCGACCTCTACCCCCACGCCGAAAACCAATCCATCTTCCAGCAGGTCGTCGACACGGGAAAACCCTTCTTCGTGGCCGCGCGCCCCTTCGAATTTCCCGACCAGCCCGAGCGCGGCGTGACCTACTGGGACTGGAGCCTTTCCCCCCTCAAAGACGACCAGGGTACCGTCACCGGCTTGGCCCTCACCCTGGCGGAGGTGACCCGACACAAGCAGCAGGAGGAGACCCTGCGGCTCGCGAACATCGTCTTCGAGTCCGCGCTGTGCGCCAATAGCACCGCGGATGCCAACGGCAGAATCAACACCGTCAACCCTGCCTTCTTGTCGATCTGGGGCTACGCGTCCAAAAGCGAAGTCATCGGCAAGCCGATCCTTGAATTTTTTCAAAATCCGGAGGAGGCGAAGGCGATCGTCGCAGCCCTTGACCGCGTGGGAATCTGGAAAGGGGAGTTCTTGGCTCGAAAAAAAGATGGCACCACGTTCATCGCGGAGAGCCTGGCAACGGTTTTGTATGACCTGGATGGCCGGAAGATTGGCTACCAGTCTTCCGTCCTGGACATCACCGAGCGCAAGCAAACGGAAGAAGCCCTGCGATTGCTCAACGAATCGCTCGAAGAACGCATCCTTGAGCGCACCGCCGAAGTACGGAATCTGGCCGTGCAACTCCGCGCCTTGGCCAAGCAACTCGGCCGGATTGAACAGAGTGAGCGGCAACGGCTGGCGTATGTCCTGCACGACCATGTCCAACAACTCATTGCCGGGGCGTGCCTGAAGCTAGGTTCGATGGAAAGCATCCATGATCCCACGCTCCTGTGCGCAACCGGCCACGCTGTGGAGGAAACCCTGCGCGAAGCCCAGGACTTGTGCCGCACGTTGACCTCTGAAATGAGTTCGCCGATGATTCTTCAGGCGGGACTGGTCGGCGGGTTGCGCTGGCTGGGCTCGCACATGCTGAAAAAAAACCAGTTTACCGTCCACCTGCATGCGGAGGCGGACGCGGAGCCGGCCGACGAGGAGTTGCGTTTCCAGCTTTTCGAATGCACCCGCGAACTGCTTTTCAACGTGCTAAAGCATGCCGGAGTTTCGGAGGCGCAGGTGATCCTTAGGCGGGCCGGGCCGGAGCAAATCCATCTGGTTGTTTCCGATCAAGGCGCAGGGTTCGACCAGGAATCGATGAAAAACCGGCCCGTTGAGGAAATGAGCTTCGGCCTGTTCAGCATCCACGAGCGCCTGGCGGATTTTGGCGGACGGATCACCATCGCAACGGCGCCAGGTACCGGAACCACGATCACCTTGTCGTGTCCGAACCGCATGCCGGCCGAGCCGCAACGCATCGCCGATCCCTAATGCAGCGGCCACGCAGCCGGAAACCCGTAATGCACACCCCGTATTTTTACCACCTGGACGCTTGACCTAGTTATGAGCATATGTTCATATCGCTTCCATCGGAGACCCAACCCATGCCCAGACCGCACCATCCAAGAGAAATCGAAAACCCACCCGCCGCCACCTGGTTCAAGCCGGCGGGAACCCCCATGCGCCAGCTGGAAGAGGTGATCCTGAGCTTCGACGAAGTCGAGGCGCTGCGCCTCGCCGACGCCGAAGGGCTTTACCAGGAGGAGGTGG
>JBGSLE010000419.1:0-2306 GCA_041740875.1 Pontiella sp.
CGTGGTGCTGCTGGGCGGATCGACCTGGCCCGGCGAGGAGGAGGCGCTGTGCGTGCTTTACAAAAAACTCCGGCCCGCCCATCCCAACCTTTTCCTGGTCATCGCTCCGCGCCACGTCGAGCGGGCTGACGAGGTGGTGCAGTGTTTCGTGCGCCAGGGGCTCTCCTTTGTACGGCGCAGCCGGGTCGGTGATTTCGGCGGGGCGAAACGGCCGGACGCCTTGTTTCTCGATACCACCGGCGAGCTGCGCAATTTCTACGCCGTAGCCGACATTATCTTTGTCGGCAAGAGCCTGATGGAGCACGGCGGCCAAAACCCGATCGAGCCGGCCATGTGCGGCAAGGCGGTCGTGGTGGGGCCCAACATGGAAAACTTCCCGGCGGTCATGCCGGTTTTCGTTAACGAAGGAGCCCTGCTCCAGGTGCCGGATGCCGAGGCGTTCGAACGCGAAATCGCACGGCTGGTGGCCGACCGGGATGCCCGCGAAACCCTTGGCGCGCGCGCCGCGCGGGTGGTTGCCCAAAACCGGGGCGTGATCGGGCGCACGGTGGCGCTTTTGGACGGGGAATAGGATTGTGCGGATCGTTCCGATTTCGCTACCTTGTCGCCTCCAACCAAGAAAGCGAACATGTCAGACTCCGATATCTACAAGAACCGCGAGCGGATGCCGGTCGGAAAAAAACCGACGAAAAAGAGCTCGCGCCGCCGCAGATCCGACTCCAACCGATCGTTCGACGACCATAGCCGCAAGCGCCGCAGCAAGAATTCCGGCCTGCGCCGCCTGCTCCATCTGTGGCGCAAGCGGGAGAACGAAAAGGTTTTCTGGGGGAGCATCGGGGTGGTTACCGTGGTCGTGCTCGTGCTGATCGCCTTGTGGCAGTTCGTGATCCTGGAGAAGGTCGTTCGCGTGGAAGAGACGAACGACGACACGATCCGCATCCAGGCTGCGGAAGATCAATCGGGGCGCTCAGCCGCGGAATAGCCTGCGCAGCCGTTCCGCCCACGGTTCCTTGCTTCCGGCTGCCGCGTAGGGCGGTGGGCTGACTTCGACGTCGAGCAATCCCTCGCGGTGCCCGCTGAAATGGTTGGCCTGGTGCTCCAGTAGCACCATCCGGTATTCCTGCTGTCCGGCCTGCCAGATGTAAAAGCCGATGAAGGCCAGCAAAAAGCGGAACTGGAGCAAGCCGACCACCACGAAGAAAATGCAAAAGTATTTTCCGGTCTGGACCGCCAGCCGGGTCGCCTCGACCCGCCCCTTGCGCGAGGCCAGGAAGGCGCGCAGCACCCGGCCGCCATCCATCGGGAAGCACGGCAGCAGGTTGAAGCCGAAGAGGAACAGGTTGATGATTCCCAGCACGTAAAGCAAGGGGATGCCCGAAAAAAGGCCCGCCACGCCGAGCGCCAGGCTGACGGCCGGCCCGGCAATGGCAATCTGGAACTCGTCCATGGGTTTGGTGGGAATTTGCGACATCCGCGCCGCGCCGCCGATCGGGCTCAGCACAATCTCCTGCACGTGGCAGCCCTTGCGCATCGCCACCACCGAATGGCCCAGCTCGTGCAGCGCCACGCTCGCAAATACGCCGACCACGAGCAGCATCCCGAGCCAAAAGCTGCTGCTGTAGAGCATCGCCAGGATCGGCAGCATCAGCACGAGCAGGACATGGGCGCGGATCGGGATGCCCAGTACGCGGCCCAGTAGGATTGAATTTCCGGTCATTGTCATCCTTCGGATTTCGTAAAGGCGGAAACCTTGGGGCTGGCGGGGGCAAAAACAAGAGCAATCCCCCGGTTTTTCGTTCGCGGGCATTGACAGCCCGGGGGAAATCGCCTTTTATCCGGAAATTCGGATATATGGATGATGAGTGCGATTCTCGACATTTTCAAGGCATTGGCGGACGAAGGACGGTTGCGCATTTTGCGGTCGATCGACCAGGCGGAACTCTCGGTCGCCGAACTGGTGCAGGCGCTGGAAATGCCGCAATCGACGGTGAGCCGCCACCTGCGCCCGATGCGCGAAGCGGGGCTGGTGGCCGCGCGCCGCGAAGGCACCTCGGTCTACTACAACCGCGGCCCGCTTTTCCGCGATGCCGCCTTCGCCCAGATCCTCAACGAACGGCTCAAGGAGATGCCGGTCGCCCACCGCGATGCCGCCGCCGTCGAACGCGTACTCGATTGGCGCCGCCAAAAAAGCCGCGAGTTTTTCGACGAAATTGCGGGGCGCTACGGGACCCTGACCGAACCCGGCGGCGGCTGGCAGGCGCTGGCGGCCGGTTTGGCGGCGGGGTTTGCGGGCGAAACCGTGGCGG
>JBGSLE010000420.1:0-2798 GCA_041740875.1 Pontiella sp.
CGACACCTTCCGCGCCGCCGGTTCCTCGCAGCTGAAGCTGTGGAGCGAACGGGTCGGCTGTCCGTTTGTCGGCGGCGCGATGGGCACCGATGCGGCCGGGGTCGCCTACAACGCGGTGGATGCCGCCATCGAAAAAAAATGCGACGTGGTGTTCGTCGATACCGCCGGGCGGATGCATACCAAAACGCCGCTCATGGACGAGCTGCCGAAAATGTGCCGTTCGATGAACAAGCGCCTGGGCGGGACGCCCCACGCGGTTTGGATGGTGCTCGACGCGTCGCTCGGCCAAAACGCCATCGTCCAAGCCAAGCAGTTCCATGCGGTCGTTCCGCTCACCGGCATCGTCGTCACCAAGCTCGACGGCTCCTCCAAGGCCGGGTTCCTCTTTTCCGTGCGCGCCGAACTCCAGGTGCCGATCCTCTTCGCCGGCCTCGGCGAAGGCGAGGACGACCTCGTCCCCTTCAATCCCGCCGAATTTGTCAACGCGCTGTTAGGGAACAATGGGGAAGAGTGACCATGGCTGCGTATGCTCCCGAGGCCTACTTTAGATTTGCTGCTGACCAGATATCCCTGCTGCGCGATATCTACTATCGTCTTGAAGGGCTGGCTGAAAGCGAGCTGCGCCAACTGATTGCGCGGTTGCGCAAGCCAGATATGCCAGTCTCTGCCTATATTTTCAGGCAGTTGCGGGAAATGGATATGGTGGAGGAGATGCCGGGTCAGACGGCATTTTTCGAGCTGACCGCGCCATGGAAGGAAATTTCGCTCTATGTTCCCGCCAACATACGTGAACTAGTGCGGCGCTACGGGAAGCCGGAGTTGTTGCAGAACTCCTCTGCCATCTTTTCAGGTCTGCGCTCGGCACAGGATGAAGATGTGGCCAGAGTATTCCAATGTTTGGAGGAATTCGGACTTGGCCTGGAGCAGGAAGTGCTTTGGGCGAATACGAATGGATAATCATGGCTTGGCGGCTTAGATCCAGTGTGGTGCGGGGCGAGATCGATAATCGCGTGAAAGGAAAAATCACGGGTAAAGTCTGGCTGGTGGGTCGCGACAAGCCGGTGGTACTGAAGCTGGAAGGCAACGGCTGCCGCGACGTGGCGGGCTGTCTATTCTATTTCGTCAATCCTGCGCCGAAGGTGGGCGATGAACATATCGATCTTTTTCCCGAGCAGATCGGTTCGATCGGCGACTACACCGCTTCGCGAAAGGTGCGGGCATTCGATATTCCCATTGACGAAGCGCTCGCCATGATCCGCCGCGGCGAAAAACCGCCGGAGCATATGGCCAACTGCCTTTATCTCGAATGGTTCAGCGATCACAATGGCCGGGTTGTGGTCGAGAGCTATGACTATGAAATGAAAATCGTCGATTGTGCGTGGACGCTCGGCGAACAGGAGCAGGCGAAGCAGCTTGAAAAGAATGCGGAATCCATGGCCGGCTTCATGCGGCGACTCGGCGAGGCAATCGAACAGGTGGAAGAGCCGGTCTATGATCCGGATGACGACAAGCCCATGGATGAGTTTGCGTGGGAGCGGTTCATGAAGAAGTCCGACAAGCGAACGGATAAGTACGGCGAGCTGCTCGAAAAATACATGGACCATCCCGACCGGGACCAACTCGTGGCACGCGAAATGGGCTGGGATGATTTCGCTGATGACCTTGAGGCCTATGACGACGCGGTTGAGAAAGGGGATATCGAGCGGATTGATTTTAACGAAAAGGATTTCGAGGAACCCGAACCCAATCCGCTTACCGAGGGCATCGACTGGATCCGGGACGAACGCGGCCATCCTGTTCATCCGCTGCAACACCACGCCACCGAGACCGTGATGGCGCTATGGCACGAATGCAAGAAGGCAGGATTGCTTGAGGAAGATGCCTTCAACCATCAGGTGCACGACATGCTATTCAACGGCCAATGCGTCGGGGCCAAGCTGGCCGGAGCACTCAATAGCCTGACCTATGACCGAATTGTGGATCATGCCTTCGTAGTTGCCTGCCTTAAACGCGCACTTCCCTATTTTGACAAGATGATGCTGGCCTTGGAAGAAGTCCGCCAGCAAGAGGTGCTCTTCCTGGAGCGTCTTAATCGTTTTTCCACCGACATGTTCGCCATCCGTGCCGAAATCGTGCAACTTATCGAGCGGTTCCGAAACGAGATATGATGACCTCAGACGAAAAGCATATGCGGCGGGCGATCGAGCTGGCGCGGCTGGGCGAGGGATTGACCCGCCCGAATCCGCCGGTGGGCGCCGTGCTGGTGCGGGATGGCGGAATCATCGCCGAGGGTTTTCATGAAAAGGCTGGCGGCGCGCATGCCGAAGTCCATTGTCTTCAATCGGCCACCGGCAATCTGAAACCGGCCACTCTGTATGTGACGCTGGAACCCTGTTCGACGCATGGCCGGACGCCGCCCTGCACCGATTTGATCTTGGAAAAAGGCGTTGGGCGGGTAGTGGTTTCCGTCACGGACCGGAACCCAAGGCACGCCGGGCGCGGGCTGGAGATCTTAAAAAACGCGGGCGTCGAGGTGGTTTGCGGCGTCTGCGAGGCCGACGGCCGCGAACTGGTCGCCCCCTTCGAAAAATTCATCACCACCGGGATGCCGTACGTCACGCTCAAGCTGGCTTCGACGCTGGACGGAAAAATCGCGGACCGCAGCGGTGAATCGAAGTGGATCACTGGTCCCGAGGCGCGCGAACGGGTGCAGCAGATGCGCCGCCGGGCAGACGCCATCATGGTCGGTGCTGGCACGGTGCGCGCGGACGATCCATCGCTGCTGCCGCGTCCCGACG
>JBGSLE010000421.1:0-2861 GCA_041740875.1 Pontiella sp.
CGCTCCCGGCCACCCCGCCGGGATTGACCCGCCGCCCGCCATCCGCTTAAATCCGCCTCCATGACCGACAAAGCGCACGCCAAGCAACGGATCGGGGAACTCAGGGCCGAAATCGAACGGCACAACCGGCTCTACTACCTCGACGCCCGCCCGGAAATCACCGACCGCGATTACGACCGCCTGCTCCAGGAGCTGGAGTCGCTCGAAACGCAATTCCCCGAATTTTCCAGCCCCTCCTCCCCCACGCAACGAGTGGGCGGAGCACCGCTCGACCGCTTTGAAAGCGTCCGGCACGCCGTGCCGATGATGAGCCTGGCCAACACCTATTCCAAGGAGGAGCTCGCCGAGTTCGACCTCCGCGTCCGCAAGCTGATTCCCGAGGACTCCTTCTCCTACGTCCTGGAGCCGAAAATCGACGGCGTGGCCATCTCCCTGCGCTACGAAAACGGCGAACTGGTGCAAGCCCTGACGCGCGGCGACGGCACCACCGGCGACGACGTGACGGCCAACATACGCACCATCAAATCCATCCCACTGCGCCTGGCGGAGCTGATGCCACCCGCCGTGCTGGAGGTGCGCGGCGAAATCTACATGGACACCGCCGGCTTCGCCAAACTCAACCAGCAGCGCCAGGAGGCCGGTCTCGAACCCTTTGCCAATCCGCGCAACGCCTGCGCCGGATCGCTCAAGCTGCTCGACCCGCGCGAAGTCGCCAAGCGTCCGCTCGACGCCATCTTCTACGGCACCGGCCAGCTCGACGGCATCGACTTTTCCACCCACCGCCAAGTGCTCGCCACGCTCAAGGGCTATGGATTGCGCACCCCGCCCCGCCAATGGCCCTGCGCGGACATCGCAGAGGTGCTTGGGCGGCTGGACGAACTCGAAGCCCAGCGGCACGATTTCCCGTTCGGCATCGACGGCGGCGTGGTCAAGATCGACGAGCGCAACCTTTACGAGGAACTCGGCTACACCGCCAAAAGCCCGCGCTGGGCGGTGGCCTACAAATACGAACCCGAACAGGCGGAAACCACGCTGCGCGCCATCTCCGTCCAGGTCGGCCGAACCGGCGTGCTGACCCCCGTCGCGGAACTCGAACCCGTCCAGCTCGCCGGTACCGTCGTCAAACGCGCCACCCTCCACAACGAAGACGAAATCCGCCGCAAGGACATCCGGATCGGCGACCGCGTCGTCATCGAAAAAGCAGGCGAAATCATTCCCGCCGTCGTCCGCGTCGTGACCGAAAAGCGGACCGGCGCGGAACGGACGTTCGAAATGCCCGCCGCCTGCCCCGTCTGCGGCGGCGAAGTGGAAAAACGCGCCGGCGAAGTGGCCCTGCGCTGCACCAACCTCCAATGCCCCGCCCAGGTGAAGAACTGGCTCACCCACTTCGCCTCGCGCGGCGCCATGGATATCAACGGCCTCGGCGAATCGCTTGTGGAGCAGCTCGTCGACAGCGGCCTGGTGAAAAACCCCGCCGAACTCTACCGCCTGGAAAAAGCCGAAGTGATCGGGCTGGAGCGCATGGGGGTGAAGTCGGCCGAAAACCTCGTCAAAGGCATCGCAGACAGCAAGCAACGGCCCCTCGAACGCCTCCTGTTCGGCCTCGGCATCCGCCATGTCGGCAAAGGCGCGGCCATCCTCCTGGCCGACGAATTTGGCTCCATCGACGCCCTGATGCAAGCCGACGCCGAACGGCTGGAAACCATCCACGACATCGGACCGGCAGTCGCCCAATCGGTCGTCGGCTACTTCCAATCGCCCCAGACCCTCGCCGTGATCGATCAGCTCCGCGCCGCAGGCGTCAACCTCCGCAAGGAAAACTCCAAGACGAGCAGCGCACTCGACGGACTGACGTTTGTCCTGACGGGCTCGCTCGGAACCATGTCCCGCGAAGAGGCGGCCGACAATATCCGCGCGCGCGGCGGCAAGGTCGCCTCCAGCGTTTCGAAAAACACCAGCTACCTCGTCGCCGGCGAAGCCGCCGGATCCAAGCTGGCCAAGGCCGAGGAGCTGGGCGTGACGGTATTGTCCGAGGAGCAGTTCGCCGCCCTGCTCGGTTCCGATGAAACACGGGCCGACCGGAAAACCGGCCAGCTCGGCTTCGGCTTTTGAGCCGCATGGATAAACCGTGACAACCGGGCCGCTTCTGTGGCTACATGTCCGGCGACCATGAACAACGAAATCATCACGCCGGACAAGGAATTCGAACAGCGGCTGCGCCCCTCGCGCTTTGCCGATTTCACCGGACAGGACAAGATCCGCGAACGGCTCGAACTCTTCGTCAAGGCCGCCAAGCAGCGTAACGACGTTCTCGACCACGTCCTGCTTTCCGGCCCGCCCGGACTCGGCAAGACCACCCTCTCCTACATCCTCGCCGACGCCATGGAGGTCAACATCAAATGCACCTCCGGCCCGGTCATCGACAAACCCGCCGACCTCGCCGGCCTGCTGACCAGCCTGGAGCGCGGCGACGTCCTCTTCATCGACGAAATCCACCGCATGCAGCGTTCGGTCGAGGAATACCTCTATTCCGCCATGGAGGATTTTGTCATCGACATCGTGATCGACCAAGGTCCCAACGCCCGCTCCGTCCGCTTGAACATCCAGCCCTTCACCTTGATCGGCGCGACGACGCGCGCCGGCATGCTCTCGGCCCCGATGCGCTCGCGCTTCGGCTTGGTCAACCGCCTCGACTACTACGATGCCCCCACCCTCGCCATCATCATCAAGCGATCGGCCCGCATCCTGAACGTCGAACTCGAAGAGGACGGCGCGATGGAAATCGCCTCGCGCTCGCGCGGCACGCCGCGCATCGCCAACAACCTGCTGCGACGCGCGCGCGACTATGCGCAGGTCAAGGC
>JBGSLE010000422.1:0-18833 GCA_041740875.1 Pontiella sp.
GTCTATGGCGGAAACTACAACGGCAAGGAGCTCTGGAGCGCCGAATGGATCCAGGAAAACGCCCGCATTCCGTGGGATGAATATGCCCGCACGGCGGCCGGCTGGAATCCGTCCGCCTTCGACGCCGACGCTTGGGCGCGGCTAGCCCGCGACGCGGGGATGCGCTATCTCGTGATCACCTCCCGGCACCACGACGGCTTTGCGATGTATCCCTCCAAGGCGAGCCGGTACAACCTGATGGACTGGACCCAGTACAAGGGGCCCGATCCGCTGGCCGCGCTCAAGGCCGCCTGCAAGAAGCATGGCCTGCTCTTCGGCATCTACTATTCCCCGCTGGAATTCCGCGGCTCGCCCAACGGCTTCGACAAGGAGGATGAAAAGGCGATCGCCGAGGGCTTCCGCTATGAGACGCTCGGGCCCAAGCCCTATGCCACCGACGCCGAAATCGCCGCGCTCGCGCTCGCGCAGATCAAGGAACTCGCGGAGCGGTACCAGCCGGACATCCTCTGGTTCGACGGCACCTGGTACAAGATGGGCGAGTGGAGCAAGGGTGACGCCGAGCAGGCCGAACGCGCAATCCGTGCAGTCATACCCAACGCCGTCGTCAACAACCGCCTGGGCGAGGTGCCGGCGGACTTCCACACCATCGAGGGCAAGCTGCCCGATGAAACGCCGCCGGGCGTGTGGGAATACTGCTGGAACCTCGGCGCGTTCTGGGGCTACAACCCGCGCAACTATACCGAAAAGACGATGAAGACTCCGGAGCACTACATCGAAACCCTCGTCAAGACGGCCTCGATGGGCGGCAACTACCTGCTCAATGTCGGACCCGATCCGACCGGCGCCTTCCATCCCATGGCGGTCGACTATCTGACCCGCATCGGCGAATGGGTGCGCGCCAACGGCGAATGCATCTACGGCACATCGGGCAATCCGTGGACGGCCAAGCCGGCGTGGGGCTACGCCACGAGCCGCAAAGGGAAAATCTATTTGATCGTGAAGGAGTGGCCGCCGGACGGCCAGGCGCTGGTGCTTCCCGCGCTTGGGCAAAAGCTGCGCGGCGCATACCTGTTGCAGGACGCGTCGAAGAAGGTCGCGACCGAGCCGAACGGAACGCAGTGGGCCGTCGTTCCGGGCGGGGCGAAGCCGCAGGAACCCTTTGCCGTGATTGTGCTCGAAGTCGAAGAACCCCAAGGGGACGCTCAGTGAAGAAATGGATTTTATCAGGCTTGTTTTTGGCCGCTAACGCGCTGGCCGTGGAATGGAACGACCTCTCTGTGTTGCAGGTCAACCGGGAACCGCCGCGGGCGACCATGATGGTCTACCCGGATGAGCAGGCGGCGCTGAAATATGACCGGACGACGTCGCCGTGGTTCCAGTCGCTCAACGGCGAATGGAAATTTAACTGGGTGCAAAAACCCGCCGACCGCCCGGTCGATTTCTACAAACCCGGTTTCGGCGTCGCCAAGTGGGGTTCGATCCCGGTCCCCTCGAACTGGGAGATGCACGGCCATGGCCTGGCGATCTACACCAACATTAAATATCCCTTTGAACCCAATCCGCCGCAGGCACCGGTGGAGAACAATCCCGTCGGATCCTACCGCCGCGAGTTCGAGGTGCCCAAGGCGTGGGACGGCCGCGAAACCTACATCGTCTTCGACGGCGTGGATTCGGCCTTCTATCTCTGGATCAACGGCCAGAAGGTCGGCTACAGCCAAGGCAGCCGCACCCCCGCCGAGTTCAACATCACGAAATATCTCAAGCCCGGAAAAAACCTGCTCGCGGCCGAAGTCTACCGCTGGTGCGACGGCTCGTACCTCGAAGACCAGGACTTCTGGCGGTTGAGCGGCATCTACCGCGACGTCTACCTGTGGAGCACCGCCAAAGCCCACATCCGCGACTTTACGGTCGTCACCGAATTGGATGCGCAATACAAAGACGCGGTGCTGAAGGTGGAGCTCCAGGTAGATGGCGCAGGATCCGTCGAGGCGGAATTGCTGGACGCTTCCGGGAATAAGATCGGACATGCTGAAATCCAGCATCCAGCATCAAGTGTCAAGCTGCCCGTCACCAACCCCCTCAAATGGACGCCGGAAACGCCGAACCTCTACACGCTGCTGCTGACGCTGAAAGACGCCGCCGGCAAAACCATCGAGGTCATTCCGCAGCGCGTCGGCTTCCGCACATCCGAGATCAAGGATCGACGTTTTCGGCTGAACGGCGTACCGCTGCTGGTCAAGGGCGTCAACCGCCACGAGCACCACGCCGACACCGGCCACACGCTCGACCGCGCGTCGATGCTCCGCGACATCCAGATGCTCAAGGAAAATAACTTTAACGCCGTGCGCACCTGCCACTATCCCAACATGCCGCTGTGGTACGACCTGTGCGACGAATACGGCATCATGCTGATGGACGAGGGGAACATTGAAAGCCACGGCATGGGCTACAAGGAGGAGACCCTGGCCAAACAACCGGAATGGAAGGCCGCGCACCTTGATCGCGTCGTCCGCATGGTCGAGCGCGACAAGAACCACGCCTCGGTCGTCTTTTGGTCCATCGGCAACGAGGCGGGCGCGGGCATGAACATCGAGGCCTGCTACGAATGGATCAAGGCGAACGATCCCACGCGCCCCGTGAGCTACGAATGCGCCGAAAACACCCACAACGATACCGAAGGCTGGATGTACAAGACGCCCGACGAGGTGCGGAAATATGCCGAGAGCGGCGCCGAAAAACCGTACATCCTCTGCGAATACCAACATGCCATGGGCAACTCCACCGGCGGGGCGCAGGAATATTGGAATGTTTTCTATGAAGACAACCTCGCCCAGGGCGGTTTCGTGTGGGATTGGATGGACCAGGGGCTGCGCACCCCGGTGCCTGAAAATCATGCCGGAAACATCGGCAAGGGCCCGGTCAAGGAGACCTTTTTGGCCTATGGCGGATTTTTCGAGGATCCCGCCGGGGTCTACAACGATGGCAACTTTTGCATGAATGGCCTCATCGACGCCAACCAGGTGCCGCATCCCGGCCTGTTTGCCATGAAATGGCTCCAGCGCAACGTCCATGTGGCCCCGGTCGATTTGGCGGCCGGCACGGTGACGATCAAGAATTGGTTCGACTTCACCCCGCTGGACCAGGCGGTTTCCGGACATTGGAAAATCGAGGCCAACGGCCGCAAGGTCGCCGAGGGGCGCATCGAACCGCTGGACATCGCGCCGCATGCCGCAGCGATCGTGTCGCTGGATTTGCCGACCCTCGCGCCGGAGGCGGGCGCGGAATATTTCCTCGCGTTGGAATTCCGCGCAAAGCCGGGATACCATCCGCTGGTGGAAGCGGGCCACGTGCTGGCGTTCGACCAGTTCAAACTGCCGCTTGAAACCCCGCCGGCCCGGCGGGCCGATCCTCCCCCGGTGAAGTTCGAGGACAATGGCAACACCATTGCCGTGGCCGGCGAGGGCTTCGAGGTTTGCTTCGACCGCGCCGACGGAACCCTCGCCTCGTTCCGCGCCAACGGGCGGGAGTTGATCCGCCGCGGTGGCCGGCCCGGGTTCTGGCGTCCGTTGGTGGACAACGACGGGAAGCACTATAACGGAAAGATGTTCAAGCATGTCGATGCCGCCTGGCACGCGGCGGCCTCGAACGCGGTGCTGGAAAGCGTGACGGTGGAGCGTATCCAGGCGGGCGCGGTGCGCGTCGCGTCGCGCTACCAGCTTCCCGATCTTCGCGCGGCGTACGCGGTGGACTATACGGTGGACGGCCATGGCGAGGTGCTCGTCGAGGCCTCCTTCGACCTGCGGGAACTGCCGAAGAAAATCAAGCCGCCGCTGCGCATCGGCATGGATTGGCTCGTCCCTGTGGAATTCGAAAACATGGAGTGGTTTGGCCGCGGCGGAGAGACCTATGCGGACCGCGCCTTCGAATCTGTGGGCCGCTATGGCGGAACGGTCGATGGCCAGTGGGTGGATTATTCCAAGCCGCAGGAGAATGGAAACAAGACCGGTGTCCGGTGGGTGGCGCTCACGGGCCGGGATGGCGCGGGCCTGCTGGTTTCGGCCGAAGGGGCCCCGTTGGGCGTTTCCGCCCGCCACTATGCGCCCGATGAAATCTGGAACGCCGACTACAGCTTCCGCATGAAGCGTTCCGCCGACATCCATCTCAACATTGATGCCGCTCAGGCTGGGGTGGGGGGCATCGACTCGTGGGGCGCCTCGCCCCTGCCGGCCTATCTGCTGGAGGCGAAACCCTATGGCTATGCCTATCGCCTGCGTCCGGTCTCCGGCGCGGCGGACCTCCCCAAGTAATTCGAACGTAATGAATGCATACCGATCCAGATGCATGGGAAATAGCGGTGGCCTGCGTATTGCCGCGGCAACGCTAAGCCTTGCGTGTGGCTTTTTTGCTGCAAGTCCTGCGCAAGCCGCGCCCGCCCAGCTGCCGGAATGGGCGCAGTCGTACCGCCCCGGATTGCCCGAATCCCAAAAGGCCCGCCGCCAGTTTTATGTCGACGGCGAGGCGGGCGATGATTCGCGGAATGGCAATGCGCCGGAAACGGCGTGGAAAACCTTGGAGCGGGTGAATAGGGAACCGTTCCGCGCGGGGGATCACCTCCTTTTCAAAAAAGGGTGCCGCTTCATGGGTGCGATCGTTTTGGATGCGGTGACCGGATCGCCCGGCGCTTTCGTTCGCGTGGGCGCCTACGGGACGGATGATCGGCCAAGCCCCGTCATCGACGGGAAGGGGAACGCCGCCGCCGTCCGTCTCATCGATAGCGCATATGTCCAGATCGAAGAGCTCGAAATCGTGAACGACCATGGCGAGCCGAAGCCGGTGGCCGACGCGGTCGTTCCCAAAACCAAGGAAAAGGACGAGAAGGGACGCCGGACCGAATGTGCCGGTGTCGAACTCACGGTGCGCGACCACGGGGTTCTGCAGCATGTCTATCTGAAGCGGCTCTATGTACACGACATTTTCCCGGCGGAGGATTCGCCGTCGGAGGGCAGGATCAATCGTACGCATTATGGTTACGGCATCCGGATCGCGACGTCGGAAAACCGCAAAGGCACGGTCAAGAACGTCGTGGTGGAGGAGTGCCGGATCGAAAACACCGGCCATTTTGGCATGGTTACGAGCAGCGCAGGCGAAAACCCGATCCAGAATGTCATGGTTCTCAACAACCGGTTTGACCGGACCGGGGGCTCCGGCTTCCTCGCCTCGCGGATTTTGAACGGCCTCGTCCTGGGCAATGTGATCAATCGTTCCGGATCCTTTGACGACGCGCGCAAGCATGGCCGCGGCAGCGGTTCCTGGACGTTTGCGGCGGAAAACGTGCTGTATGAAAACAACACGTTCATGAACGCCAAAGGCAAGGGCGATTCGGCGGGCGTCCATATCGACTTTAGTTGCCGGGATGTGGTGGTCCAGCGCAACCTGAGCTGCAACAACGAAGGCGGATTCATGGAGGTGCTCGGCAACAACTACAATTGCGCCTACCGCTACAACATAAGCGTCAACGACGGGGCGCGCATAAAGGGAGTCGACGGCGCCGCGCAGGAGGGCAAGACGCTGTTTGTCAGCGGCCACTGCATGCAGGCTCCGTTTGGCCCCTTCAACAGCTATTTCTACAACAACACGATCTATGTCGCGGAAGGGATCAACCCAAAGTTCGCCATCACGCACAGTGCCGAGGGGCTGCTGATCGCCAACAATATCTTCCATCTCCTGGCCGATGTGAAGCAAGTCGAGGGAGACCAGCCGACCGCAAAGATGGAAAAAAAGAAGAACAAGGGACAGAAGGCAAAAAACGTGGTGTTCAGAAACAATGTCTATACGCGCGAGTCCACGCTGCCTTCCGATCTGGTGATCGACGACGAGGGAAAGATCATTGCCGATCCCCTCTATGCAAACCCCGGCGGCCTTGATCCGAAAGATTATATTCCCGGGAACAGGCAGGTGATCAAGGATGCCGGCATCATCATCCAAAAACTGCCGGGGGACCAACGGGGCCTGATGGGCGGGGTTCGCGTCGAAAGGGATTTTTTCGGCAACCCCATTGTCGGACGGCCCGACATCGGCGCGATCGAGATCAATTAGGACACGACCATGGCGTATGGGAAAATCAGGTTGTTGGCAGCGGCCGCGTGTTTTGCGGCGCTCGCGGGCCCGGCGCATGCCGCAACGCTTCCCCGGGTGGTGGTTGTGGTGCTGGCCGATGATTTGGGCTATGGCGATTTGAGCTGCTATGGCGCGAGTAAAATCCAAACACCGCATATCGATCGATTGGCGGCCAGCGGCATCCGGTTTACGGACGCCCACTCCTCCTCGGCGGTGTGCACGCCGAGCCGCTACAGCCTGCTTACCGGCCAATACGCATGGCGCACCCGGTTGAAAAAGGGCGTGTTGGACGCTTTTGATCCTCCATTGATCGACGCCGTACGCCCGACGCTGGGAACGCTGTTCCAACAAGCGGGCTACAAAACGGCCTGCATTGGCAAGTGGCATCTGGGCGTGGGCTGGCCGGTGAAGAGCGGCGGGACGCCGTCCACTTCCGGTGACAATGTCGACTATGCGAAGCCGCTGACCGATACGCCGCTCGACCATGGTTTCGACTATTTCTTCGGCATATCGGGTTCGCTCGATTTTCCGCCCTACGCCTTTATCGAAAACCGGCAGATGGTCGGAAAGGTCGAAACACAGAAAAAAATCCGCTTCGACAGCCAGCGCCCAGGGCTCCAAGCCGATGGTTGGGACGACGTGGCGGTCGACACCCTGTTAGTCAAAAAGACGGTCGAAACCATCCGCCGGCACGCAAGGTCGGACGAAAAAATCTTTGTCTACCTCGCCCTGCCCGCTCCGCATCGGCCGTGTGTTCCTCCCGATCTTGTGGATGGAAAGTCCGGTGCCGGGCGCCGGGGCGATATGGTGATGCTGGTCGATTGGGCCGTGGGGCAACTGGTCGATCTCCTCAAGAGCGAAGGGCTATTCGAACAAAGCATGGTCGTCGTGACCTCGGACAACGGAGCCCGCCCCGGCGACGGGGTCAATCCGCCGGAACTCAAGTTCTATGAAGGAACCACGCAGCTTCCGGTGCGCGGCGAGGTCGATGTGGAAGGGCATCGCCCCGAAAAATGGGTCAGCTACGGCCATCGCGCCAACGGTGATTTCCGCGGCTACAAGACCGACATCTATGAAGGCGGGCACCGCGTTCCGCTGGTGGTCCATGCGCCTTCCCTCATCACGCAACCGTGGGTGTGCACACAGGCGGTCGGGCTGACCGACTGGTATGCCACCTTCCAGGAGCTCCTGGGAGTTGAACACGTTGGCGGCGGCGAAGACAGCATCAGCCTGGCAGCGATTTTAAAGGGCGGCGCTTCGCCCCGGGACCATGTGGTCCATCATTCCGCAAAAGGCATGTTCGCGATTCGCGAGGGCCAGTGGAAGTATGTCGATGGCGCCGGATCCGGCGGGGTTACGGTGGCGGAATCCGGCAGCGATGCGAAAGGGCAGTTGTTCGATCTTTCGAGCGACCCGGCGGAGGCCTGCAACGTGGCCGCCGATTTCCCCGAAGTGGTTGAACGGTTGAAGACGCAGTTGCACGCGATCATTGATTAAGGAAAAAATAGACATGAGGAAATGTACAAGCATCGGAAAATCAAGACCCGCCGCCCAGGTTTTGTGTTGCGTCATTGCCCTGTTTTTTTCAATCGGAATGGTACAGGCAAAAACCGGGCATCAGAAACCGGATGAAACGCTGTTGTTCAAGAAAACCGAACAAGGCGACCTGAAACTTTTGATGTTTTATCCGCCTGCATACAAGAAGGCGGGCAAGGTTCCGGCCATTGTGTTGTTTTTCGGCGGAGGCTGGGTGACCGGTGACAACGCGGTTCAAATGACGGCTCAGGCAAAATATTTCGCTTCGCGGGGTCTGGTAGGAATCTGCCCGATGTATCGGGTTGTAAAAACGCATGGTACAAGTCCGAAGGAATCGCTGCAAGATGCCAAGTCCTCTATGCGCTGGATTCGGTCGCATGCCGCTGAACTGGGGATCGATCCGGATCGTATCATCGCCGGGGGCGGATCGGCCGGCGGGCATCTGGCGGTTGCTACGGCACTGGTAGACGGGTTCAATGAACCGGGAGAGGACACTTCGGTCAGTTGCCTCCCGCAGGCGCTTGTCCTCTTCAATCCGGTTTTTGACAACGGGCCGGAGGGCTATGGCTATGATCGGGTGAAGGACTATTGGGAGCAGTTTTCCCCCATGCAGAATATTGATAAGGATATCCCGCCGAGCATTGTCTTTTTCGGAACGCAGGATGGCTATGTTCCGATGACGACGGCTAAGGAATTCAAAGCTCGCGTCGATGCGGTTGGTGGACGTTGCGACCTGCACCTGTACGAGGGACAGCAGCACGGGTTCTTTAATTGGTTTAAAAGCGAATACTGCTATGCGATCCTTCTTCAGGAAACGGATAGGTTCCTGAATTCGTTGGGCTATCTGTCCGGTGATCCGACCATCGAGATTCCTGCGCCTGAAGCCGATTCAGCTCATTAAAGAATGGCGTTCATTATGAAAGGAAAAAGAAAAATTGTCCTGGCAGCAGCGATCTCGATGCTGGCGATCGTATCATATACCCAAGCACGGTCTGCCCCGATAAAAGTGGCTTGTATTGGCGACAGCATCACCGCCGGCTTTGGGTTGCCAAAAGAAAAACGTCAGACACACTCCTATCCGGCGGTTCTGGGACGCCTGCTCGGAGACAATTATCAAGTGACTAACTTAGGGATATCTGGACGAACCATGCTAAGAGAAGGACCAGCCGCGTGGATCAATAGCAGCTATCCCCGTAAGCTTGAAGAACTGGTTCCGGATATCATCACGATAAAGCTCGGAACCAATGACTCCAAGATGAAGCATTGGGAAAATAATAAAGATAAATTTGAGCGTGATCTCAAAACATTCATCGCTGAATTTAGGCAGATCAACCCAAAGGTCAAAATCTATCTCTGTCTCCCGGTACCGGCCTTTGATCTCCGCACCAAAGAGCTCAGCACCGGAGACGGCATCAGTGGAACCCGCATTCTTAACGAAATCATTCCTATCATCCAGCAGGTGGCCAGGGATGAGGGACTGCCCATTATTGATCTGCAGACCCCGCTGGCTACCCATATTGAGTATTTTTCAGATGGCGTTCACCCGAATGAAGCTGGTTTGGCAGCAATCGCCCAACTGATCTATGAACAGATTCGATTAGGAGCAGAATAGAAATGGGAAGATCTGCAACAATCAAGAGATCGAGAATGATCGCGCAGGTTCTGTGTTGCGTCTTCGCCGTGTTTTTTTTAATCGCAACAGCTCAGGCAAAGCCGAGGCATGAGAAACCGGATGAAACGCTGCTCTTCAAAAAAACAGAACAGGGTGATCTCAGTCTTCTGATGTTCTATCCTCCAAACTACAAGAAGTCGAATCAGGTTCCGGCCATCGTGTTGTTCTTCGGCGGCGGCTGGATGACCGGTGATAAGGCGATTCAAATGACGGCGGATGCGAAATATTTTGCATCGCGGGGCATGGTGGGGATCTGCCCGATGTATCGGGTTGAAAAAACACATGGCACCACGCCAAAGGAATCGCTGCAGGATGCCAAGTCCTCTATGCGCTGGATTCGATCGCATGCCGGTGAACTGGGGATCGATCCCGACCGTATAATCGCCGGAGGCCAATCGGCTGGGGGGCATCTGGCGGCGGCCGTGGCGCTGGTGGATGGGTTCGATGAGCCGGGCGAAGACCCTTTAGTTAGCTGCATCCCGCAGGTGCTGGTTCTCTTCAGTCCGGTTTTTGACAATGGGCCTGAAGGCTATGGCTATGACCGGGTGAAGGCATACTGGAAATCGTTTTCCCCCATGCATAATATCGATAAGGACATTCCCCCGAGCATCGTTTTTCTCGGAACGAAGGATGGCTATATACCGGTGGCGACAGCCAAAGAATTCAAGGCACGGGTCGACGCGGTTGGCGGACGCTGCAACCTGCATCTTTACGAAAATCAGAATCACGCGGCCTTCCTGTGGTGGGTCAATCCTTACTGCCATGCGCTTGCGATTCAGGAAGCCGACAGGTTCCTGAATTACCTCGGCTATCTGTCCGGCGAACCGACTATCGAGATCCCTGAACCGGAAGCGAAATAAATTTTCTACAATAAGAATGCGATGATGAATATACCGCCGAAGCGGGACCGGAAATCTGATTGAACTCCATCCCGAACGGGCTGCGCAAATGGAGAAGAAGCCCGAACAAATGGTCAATTCAAAAGGTATCAGGAAACACGAATCAGCATGAAGAGGGATGGCATGAAAAACAGGATGTTTTTAGGGGCCGCGTGTTGCGCGGCATTATTTTCCAGCGGGGTTTGCATCGGGGAGATCAGCCTATGGTTCGACGAACCGGCGGAAGAGTGGTACCAGGAGTCGCTGCCGATCGGCAACGGCTACATGGGCGCGCTGATCCGCGGGAAAACCGGACTCGAGCGCATTCCGCTCAACGAGGAGACCATCTGGTCCGGCGGGCCGGGGGAATCGGCCGACTACAACTTTGGAAACCGCCCCGGCGCTTTCAAGTATCTGGAGCCTGCGCGGGAGCTGCTCAGGAACGGCCAAAACGACAAAGCCTACAATCTGGTGAAAGACCAGCTGTTCGGAACGATCGGCAATAGGCCGAAACGGGGGTATGCCATCTCGGCCAACACGCCCGTGGTGCGCAATCCGCCCGACGGCAAGATCCAGTTCCCGGGGTTTGGCAACAACCAAACCACGGTCGACCTGATGGTGGAAGTGCAAGATTCTGGGCCGGTGTCGGGCTATGCGCGGGCGTTGGATATCGAGCGCAGCGTGGCCACGGTAGATTATCGGGCCGGCGATGCGCGGCATAAACGGACGGCCTTCGCCAGCTATCCGGACCGTGTCCTTGTTTTCCGCTTCGAGAACGACAGCGCCAAGGGGCTGGATTATTCGATCTGGCTGGAAACCTTCCACAACGTGGAGCAGGTCGTTTTCGAAAAAGGGGTTTATGCGTTGGATGGCGTGGTCGCAAACAACGGCATGAAGTTCCAGGCCGTGGTCCGGATCGATGCCCCGAACGCCGGAGCTGTTGTCTTTGAGGATCGGCGGGTAAGGATCAGCAACGCGGGCAAGGTGGATGTCTATGTGACCGTGGCATCCGATTATTTGAACGAGTATCCGGTGTACAATGGACGCGACTACCAGACCCTGAATGCGACGACGCTGGACGGGATTTCAAGGAAGGGCTACGACCGGCTGCTGGCCGATCATATTGCCGATTACCAGTCCCTCTACAACCGGGTGGAGCTTTCGCTGGGCGATTCGGGCGATGCCTCCCTGCCGATGGATGAGCGTCTCGCGCAGCATGCGCAGGGGGCGGCGGACACGCGCCTGGAGGCGCTCTATTTCCAGTTTGGACGCTATTTGCTCATCAGCAGTTCCCGTCCGAACTCCCTGCCGGCCCACTTGCAGGGCAAGTGGAACGTGGAGATGGATCCGCAATGGGCCTGCGATTACCACGCGAACATTAACCTGCAAATGAATTACTGGCCCGCGGAGGTGTCGAACCTATCCGAAACCCACGCAGCGCTTTTCGACTACATCGTTTCCCTCCAGGAACCCGGCCGGCAGTCGGCAAAGGATTTCTTCAATGCGCGCGGCTGGATGGTCAACACCATGAACAACATCTTCGGCTACACCGCCATAAACTGGGGCGACTGGGGCTATTTCCCCTCCGGCGCGGCGTGGCTTTGCCGCCACCTGTGGGAGCATTATGAATTTACGCAGGACAAGGAGTTTCTAGCCCGGACCGCCTATCCCGTCATGAAGGACGCAGCGCTCTTCTGGCTGGATACCCTCGTGGCGGATGAAAACGGCAAGCTGGTGTCGATGCCCTCCTTCTCGCCCGAACATGGCGGCATTTCCGCCGGAACGGCGATGGATCGGCAGATTGTCTGGGATCTTTTCAGCAACGTGCTCGCGGCGGCGGCCCTGCTCGGCGAAGAGGACGAAACAATCCGCCAGGTGCGCGCTGCCCGCGGCAACATCCTCGAACCGCAGGTTGGCCGGTTGGGCCAGTTGCAGGAATGGAAGGAGGACCGCGACGATCCGAACAACCAGCACCGCCACGTTTCGCACCTCTACGCGCTCTATCCGGGCAACCAGATTTCGGTGCTCGAAACCCCGGAACTGGCGGAGGCCGCGCGGAAAAGCCTGGAATTCCGCGGCGACAGCGGCGCGGGGTGGTCGATGGCGTGGAAGGCCAATTTCTGGGCGCGTCTGCTCGATGGCGAGCATGCGTACCGTTGTTTCAGCACGCTGCTGGTTCCCTGCAAAAACCACAACCACGAGGGCATGAAGCTTCCGGGCGGCACCTATCCGAATCTGCTCTGCGCGCATCCGCCGTTCCAGATCGACGGCAACTTTGGCGGCGCGGCGGGCATCGCCGAAATGCTGATGCAGAGCCAGGCGGGCAAGATCCATCTCCTGCCGGCCATTCCCGCCGTTTGGAAAACCGGCCGGTTCACGGGCCTGAAGGCGCGCGGCGGGTTCGAGATCGGCCTGGAGTGGAAAGAGGGCCGCGTCGAATCGGTTACCATCAAATCGCTGGCGGGAAACCCCTGCCGACTGCTGGCCCCGAACCCGCTGGAGTCCAGCACGAAAACCGCGCTGGGCTGGGAGGCGGAGTTCGCCACCGAAGCGGGAAAGACCTACACCTTGAAGGCCGTTAAATAGGAAAAACCGAATGAAGCCACTGTTTGTCATCCCCGCCTTGCTTCTCGCCGCCGGCATCGCCGCCGCCGCAGACCGCCCGAACATGGTCTATATCCTGGCCGACGACATGGGCTTTGGCGATGTCTCCGCACTCAATCCCGCAGGCAAGATCAAGACACCCAATCTCGACCGCATTGCGCGCGAAGGAATGGTCTTCACCGATGCGCATAGCGGCTCGTCGGTCTGCACGCCGACCCGCTATGGCATCCTCACCGGACGCTATGCCTGGCGCACCCGGCTCCAGCGCGGGCCGCTGAGCGGAACCAATCCGCACCTCATCGCAGAGGGCCGCACGACCGTCGCCTCGTTTCTGAAAACCCAGGGCTATCGGACCGCCTGCATCGGCAAATGGCACATCGGCATGGACCTGCCGATGGAGGGAAAGCAGATCGACTGGAAGGGGGAGATCGCGCACGGGCCGAACGCGGTTGGCTTCGACTATTTCTACGGCATCTCCGCCTCGCTCGACATGCCGCCCTATGTCTACATCGAGAATGACCGCTTCACGCTTCCGGCAGACCGGGTCACTACCGAAAAGGGGCACCGTTCCGGGCCGATCGCCGAAGGTTTTGTGTTCGACCAGGTGCTGCAACACCTCACCGGGAAGGCGGTGGACTATCTTTGCGGAAACGCCGGAAAGGGGCAGCCGCTCTTCCTTTACCTGTGCTTCCCGTCGCCCCACACCCCAATCGTTCCGGCGGAGGAGTTCAAGGGGCTAAGCGGACTCGGCGACTACGGCGATTTTGTTGTGCAGACCGACGCCATGGTCGGCCGCGTGTTGGCGGCACTCGACGATGCGGGACTCGGCGAAAACACCCTTGTATTCTACACGTCCGACAACGGCTGCTCGCCCGCCGCGAACTACAAGCATCTGGCGGAATTCGGGCACGATCCCAGTGCCGGTTTCCGGGGCGCAAAGGCCGATATCTACGAAGGCGGGCACCGTGTTCCTTTCCTGGTGAAGTGGCCGGGGCGCATCGCGCCCGGAAGCCGCAGCGACGAGTTGGTCTGCCTGACCGACCTTCTCGCCACCTGCACCGATCTTTTCGGCGAAAAATTGCCCGACGAGGCCGGGGAGGACAGCGTCAGCATCCTGCCGGCCCTGCTTGGAAAATCCGGCGCACAGCCGTTGCGGGAGGCCGTGGTGCATCATTCGGGAAATGGATCGTTTGCCATCCGCCAAGGCGACTGGAAACTGGCCATGGTGCCGGGCTCCGGCGGATGGAGCGAGCCCGTACCCGGTTCGCCGGAGGAGGCGGGGCTGCCGCCCCGGCAGCTGTTCAATCTGGCCGAGGATCTCGGCGAGCAACATAACCGTTTCGCGGAAAATCCCGAAAAGGCCGAACAGTTGGCCGCGTTGTTGCGACGGTATGTCGACTCGGGACGCAGCACGCCCGGCAAAGCCGGCAAGAACGATGTGCCGGTCGATATCGAGCGCAAGGTGACACCCAAGAAACTGCAGGAAAAAGAGAGGAAAAAACTATGAACACACTCGCAAAAGCCATTTTGCTCGCGACGGCCGGTTCGCTTGCGGCTTCGGCCGAAGTGCTTTACTACACCGATTTCTCGGAGCTGCTCGCCGGCGATGCCGACGGGAAGGTTTTGCCGCCTACCGCCGTTTTCCCGGCGCTGAGCGCGAGTCCGGATATCTGGCACAAGAACAGCTCGGCGGCGACCGTCTTTTTTGCGGCGGGCGACACGACGGCGACTCTTTCGACCCCGCCTCCCGGAACCACGGGAAACGCGGCCGCGCGGATTGGGGACGACACCGCAACGGCGGTGTATTTGCATCGGGTGCTGAGCGATGTGTTCGCCGTGGACACCGACTACGACTTCAGCTTCGCGACGCGCCTGGCCTTGATGGACAGCACGGCGCCAGAGGATTTGTCCGCCGTTGGCCGCCTCGCGTTTTCGGTGGGGTATGTGAATGCCGACGGCACGCTGAATAGCTTTTTCAGCAGCGCCGCCGTCACGGTTTCGGATGTCACCGCGGAGGGGTGGGAGGTTGGCGCGTCGCAGCTTGCCGCAAGCGCCATTCCGGCGGATGCGATCGGAAAGAAGATCTATCTCCGGCTGACCCATAACAGCGTGAACTCGACCGGATATGCGGTGTGGGTCGATCATGTGCAGGTTGATGCATCGATGACCGTGGTGGATTCGCCGCTGTTGGTTGCGATGGATCAATTGAAGAACCACATCACCGGAACACCGGCGCTGACCGTGGCGCAAATCAATGCGAACGCTGTGACGATCCACAGCAACCGGGGACAGTTTGATGACAGTGCCGCCATCATAACCGAGGCGTTTGATCTGATCGCGACCTATGAAACGGTGAAGGGGCCCCTGTTCATGAACAGCACCACCACGAACGGGCTATCGCGCATCGTGACCAATACCGTCGCCACGGCGCTCGCCAATGCCATGCTCAAAACGCAGCAGGCGGTGCTCGACATTGTGTATACCTCGGCGAACCTGGCGAAATATACGGGGGTGCTGAATGGTAAAAAATACCTGACCTCGAACGCCTTTCCCGGCGCCGTCGCGCCACCTGCCGACCCGAACGCGGTCTACAGCGTGCAGATCAACGCCACGCAAACGCCGATATGGGGCTATCCGGTCATGTTTTACGATTGGCCCGCGCGCCGTCCGACGGGGGCCTATCTGGCGCCGGGCAGCGTCGCCACCGTCACCGTGCCGCCGGCCCTCGTCAACCAGGGCTTCAGCGTCCGGGTCGGGTCGCATGTGAACGATTTGTCGATCTACCACGATGTGACCAAGCGGATTGACCGGATCTCGCGGGTCTATCCCATTGCCAGCACCGACACGGTCGTGGCCAATCCCATGGGGGGCGGCATCTACATCGAGGTGCCGTATCCCGCCGACAAGGGGCTGGTTACGGTTCAGATCAAGAATGCCGTCCGCTCGCCGTTCTATTCCAACACGAGTGCCCGCCAGACCACCTTGGCCGAATGGCAAAACACCGAGCGGAACCATCCGGGGCCCTGGGTCGATTTCGAAACCGACAAAATGATGGTCAACCTGCCGAAACGGTGGATCGACAGCGCGCTCAACCCGGTGGCGTTGATGGCCGATTGGGACCAGGCGATGGATGTGGTTTCGAAGCTTTGCGGTCTGCCGTTGGCGCGGTCTAAAACAGTGCTCTATGGCCAGGTGGATGTCCTGTTGAAAGCCAATGCCTTTACTCCGGGATATCCGCAGGTGATTGCATACGACCCGGACGGGGCGATCGATGCGACGGACACCGCCCATATTTGGCTCACCGGGCCGAGGCTGGCCGACTATGCGGCGCTGCATGAGCTCGGACACGCCTGCTTGCTCACCAAGTTTGCCGGGGAATCCGAAGCAACGGTCAATTTCATCAATGTGGCGGTCAACAACCGCGTGTATGGCATCGACCTCGACGAAGCCTTCGGGCGCTCCATGGGCAATGCAGGCTGCAAGAACGTCACCCGCGACCAGGCCGCCTTGCTGTGGATCCTCGACGACAAGTTCCGCGCGGGACTTTTCATGAATGCGGACGACATGAAATACCAGCACCGCGGCTACGCCAAGTATGCCGAGATTGCCGCCTTGTTCGGTTGGGACGCCATCGACAATTTCTGGCATTCCGTGGGCGTCGATTACATGGACGGCATCGAATATGAAACCAATGCCGATCCGGCCGACAGCCGCATCCTGCGCATGTCCCGCGTGGCGGGCGCCGATCTCACCCCGTTGATCCATTTCTGGGGCGTCTCTCCCCAAAATTCCACCACGTTGAAAACCAAGATGCTCAATGAAGGATTGAAACCTTCGGCGACGATTTACGACCGCCTCAAGCATTACCAGTCGATCGTGCCGATGAATGCGGCCGAGTTTACCGTGCATGCGAATCTGGTGGGCGGCGCCCCCCGGGATGTCGCTTGGTACGACGCGATGAAAACAGGTTGGACGCAGGCCATGGGCACCACCTCGGTCTACCGGGTGCAACGGATCATCGACACCTATTTCCCGACGGGACGGCCGATAGAGGTGGCGTATACAAATGCCGTTTCCACGAATGCCGTTTTCTACACCGATTTTGGTTCGGCCGCGCTCGCGGCGGATGCCGACGGCAAATTGGTGTTGACTACAGATGCTGCGACATCTGGTGATGCATCCTTGCAGGCAACGAATCCAGGAACGTGGTACACCAGTGCTGCTTCGTCGGGTTATACCATCAACAGCGAGTCGTGCGCGGTGGCGAATTCGATCACCCCCGACGGAACCACCACGGCCGCCTTGCGCGTCGGGTTTGCCACCAGTGGCATCGGTAGCGTCAACTATGCGCACATGGCGGTGACCAACCGGTTTGAAGCGGGTAAAAACCATATCCTCTCGACGGCGGCGCGCATCGCGCTGGGCGACGGCACGTTTGCGAATGCGGGCGAGTTCGGCACGTTCCAGCTCCAGTGCGGCTATTTGAACGAAGCCAATGTCGTCGTCTGGTTCGGGTTGGCCATCAACCAGGCGAATGTCTCCTCCACTGGTTGGACGACCTACAGCAAAACGGTCTTGGCGGCGGACATTCCTGCGGCGGCCATTGGCCGTCCGATCTACTTCAGCGTCAATCACCCCGCCGTAAACACGTCTTCATACTTCACGTGGCTCGATCACATCCGGGTGGAGTCGACGACGGGCGGGGAGATCGTGAAGGGCGCCGATTATGCGGGTTGGGCAAAAACCGCGTTTGTCGAAGTGCCTGCCAATGTGAACCGGACGCTGGCCGGAAATCCGGACGGCGACCGTTACACCAACGAACAGGAGTGGGCGCTGGTCATCGATCCGCTGATGGCCGGCGAACCGGCCATGGACATCTCCGTCGATCCCTCCAGCTTCACGGTCGGCTACCTCCGCCGCTTCAGCAGCGGCTACAACGTTGGCGCGATCTGGACCTATTCGCTGACGCAGCCCGATTGGCGCACGGACAACATGGCCGACGTTCCGGTCGGCCTCGACGGCGATGTGGAACTCATGGAGGCCACGGTTCCGCTGGATGGAACGAACAAGTTCATCCGGATCGAGGCGTCGAAGTAGCATGAAGAAAACGGTCCTGCTCGCGGCGGGATGGCTGCTTGCCCACGGCGTGGCGGCGCAGGAAGAAATCCTGACGGAACCCCGTTCCGAGAATTTAGAAATTCCAATTGACGAGGTACGGTCATAAGAGTACTCATCCAACCTACATTTTAAAAATGATTTGCGTTTTACGCAGTTTGTTCCGTCTGAAAATCGCCAGTTTTACAGCAAGGGACCAAATGCTCGAAACGCGCCCGCTCGGGCGCGGCTTCGACATGGTTCCTTGCAGGCGTCTGGCGATGCCTCAGACGGAGCGTGTAGGAGTTCGCGCCTCTTTTTTTGGCGCATCAACCAGGGGGAAGCCATGAGATCGGGAATTGTCGCAACGTTGACGGCGTCGTTGCTTGCAACACTGCTGCCACGGGGAGCTGCCGGGCTTCCCGGAACGGATTCTTCAAGCGAGCCCATCACGTCAATCGGGCAGGCCGATGCGTTGGTGCGGGCTACGCAGGAGCAGTTTTGGCAATTGTTTCCACCTTCCGACGATTGGTTGTACATCCACTCGGAAAAGTCGGTTCGTCCCGTGGTATGGAGTTCCGGTTGGCCGAATGCGCTCAAGAAGCAGATGTACGCGGAAATGCGCAGCGTCAACGGCAACCTCTACCCCGTCTACACCGTGTGGGCGGAAGCCGACCGGATTACCGGGGATTTGACCTATTACAATGGCTATGGACAGCCCGTCTGGACCAGTCCGGCCCCCTTTGGCTACACCCCGCTAAGTCCGGTGCTGGACCGGTATGGAGTCGATAACGCAGGCGAGTTGTCGGAGTCGCAACAGAAATTCTCGGCGTCCAGCATCGGATTGGAGCTGCAACTCATCCCCGACACTTTTCTGGCATCCTATGAAGAGGATTTCATCCTAGAACAGCAGGCGGCAACGCTGTCATCCG
>JBGSLE010000423.1:0-2669 GCA_041740875.1 Pontiella sp.
TGCGCGCCACCACCACCGCGTCGCTGTTGGTGTTCAACGTCCAAGAGAGATCGATCTGCCCGGCACCCGCCGCAACGGCAACGAAGCCCTGCACATCCTGCACGGCCGCACCGCTTTCTTCCATGCGGGTTTCGGAAAAGAAATTGTCGATCATGATTCGTTCACCCGACGTAGCGGAGAAGCGCACCACGAAACGGTTGGCGGCAAGCCCCGTGGCGGACGCGACGGCGTTGCTGAAGGTTTTCCAGTTCGACGTGTTGTCGAGGGCCGCATTGTTGATCGTGGTGAAGTTCGACCAGGTTGCGCCTCCATCGAAGCTGTAGTCTACCGCGTAGGCGGGGCTGGGCGAACCATCCCAGCGTCGCGCAGCGAAACCGAAGGCGCTGAAGTATTCCCCCGGCGCCAGTGCGGCGGTATGGATGGCCGTCCACGTCACGGCGGCATCGCGCAATCGCCATGCGTAGGTTCCCAGCGCACCAGCCACCCCGTCCTGCGCCGTCGTCGTTTGCCGCAGTGCCGGACCGCCCGTAAAGGACCAGCCGCTTTCCGCATAGGCGTGATAGGTTTGGTACGAGGTGAGCGATCCACTGGACGACCAGTTTCCCGCCGTGTCGAAATCGACGAGGATTGTGGTTTGGGCTTGGGCGGCGAACACGGCCGAAACGAAAGAAACTGCGGTTTTCTTGAACATACGAATCAACTCCGGCTTGAAAGTTGCACCTACGTTCAGGGATCAGCGTTAGTAAAATATACTATTCAAGCTAGATCGCTGTTTGTTTCCCGCTTACGTTCCTTGAGCAGGCCATTGGCACCAGATAAGGGATCCCCCGCTAGCGGTTCCGATCGGTCGGCGGCCTTATTTCCGGAGGAAATAGCGCTGCGCCGCCCCCCTCGTTGCTTTTCCGGGCGCTGGGAACGCGACGAGGGCGTCGCGTCTACGGTTTGTTCTCGCGCACGGACGCATGGACGAAGGTGTAGGAACGCTTAACCGCGCAGCGCAAAGCGTTGGGATCTGCCGGATCAATAGACCACAACCTTGACGTCGTTCTCGAACTCGAACGGCGTTTGCGCCGCATCGACCCGATGGAAGGAGGGGAGGATGCGGTAGTAGACCTGGAGCGAGAGGGTGCAGAAACCGGTGGTGTAGAGGATGTCCTTCGAACATTTTTCGTCTGCTTCGGAAACGGGCTTCCACGCGCCGGAGGCGTCCTGCGCCCCGATGAGCATCGGCGCAAACTTGTTGTTCCAGCTCGTCCATTTCGAGCCTCCCTTCTGGAAGATCGCCTGCGTGTTGTAGTACCACTCGTAGGCAATGTTGAAGCTCTTGTTCTTGCCGGTCTTTTCCCAGCCCTCCGCCCAATCGGAGCATTCGATGTCGCGCAGGTATTCGAGCCCGGCCTTGGCCTCCTCGGCGTCGCCATGGCCGGCCAGCTGGAGGCAGAGCACCGCCACGCCGGACATGTAGTCGAGGTCGGCGTTGGGCGCCTTGTTGCCGAGGCGGTAATAGAATTTGCCCCCGCCCGCATGGGTGCCCTGCACAAACGGAGCCGATTTTTCCAGCGCTTCGGCCAGACCTTCCACCGCGATCCCCGCTGCAAGCGCCGCCTTGAGCGCCTGGATTTGCCAGCCGGTGACGGAGAGGTCGCTCCACTGTTCGCGCTGGTAGCGGTGGTCCCATCCGCCGCCCGGCTGCTGTCCCTTCACGATCACCGCCACGGCCTGCTCCACGGGCCTTTTCAACGTCGGCGCGCGGGTCAAGGCATACGCCTCCGCCAGCGCATAGGCCGCAATGGCGTGGCCGTACACGCCGATGTCGTCGTGCGAACCCACCGTTTTGGAGAACGGGCAGAAGCAGCCGGTCTTGGCATCCTGCTCGGCGAGCAGGTATTTCATGGCCCGCTGGACCGTTTCGCCGTATTTTTCCGACTGCGGCGTTTCGCCGTGGGCGAGGTAGCAGAGCAACGCCAACCCCGTCAGCCGCGCGCGCTCCTGTTTCGTGGTCATGCTTGCGCGGCTACCGGCGCCCCAGGAGCCCTGCTCCTCCTGGACCGACTTCAGCCAATCCAGCCCCTTCAACACCGCCTGCTCCGCCTGCCCGCCATAGCGTCCGCCAAATTCGCGCAACAGTTTTTTACGACCCGCCTCCGACCGCCCGGCCATCAAGCCCTTCATCACCAACGGGCTTTCGACCTCCGCCACCGAATCCAGCCCGGTCAGGTCGAGCGTCGATTCAAGCATCGAATCCTGCGGCACCTCGTCCGGTTTCAGCGCCTCCGCCAAATCGGTGTCGGATTCCAGGGTTTCCTGCGCGGATTCGGCGGCCTTTTCCGGCTTGCGCTCCACCTCGTCGAGCCGTCGTACCGGTTCCTCCACCACCTGCACGTCGATCGTCCGCTCCTGCTCCGGCGCACGGAAAACCAGCACCTTCAGCAACACCACGATAACGATGGCATGCAGCACCACCGCTATCACCGGCCCGCCGGCCCGTCCCGCCACCCTGTTCAATCCTGTTTTCATTTGCCGCTCATGACCGAGATTTTAGTGAGCCCGTTCGCCGCGCATAGATCCAAGGCCTGGATCAACTGGCCGTGCAGCGACCGGTCGTCGCACGTCACCAGCACCGCCTGCTTGGTGCTGACGGCGGCCAGCCGCTGGAGCATCGCGGCCAG
>JBGSLE010000424.1:0-9228 GCA_041740875.1 Pontiella sp.
CGACGGGCAGGATCATGCGGCCGCCATCCTTGAGCTGCCTCACCAGTTGATCCGGGATCGCATCGGGCGCGCAGGTGACAATGATGGCATCGAACGGCGCCTTTTCCGGCCAGCCCTTGTAGCCGTCACCGCAGCGGACAAAAACATTCGCGTAGCCCTCGCCGGCCAGCGCCCGGCGGGCGTGCTCCGCCAGCTCCGGTATGATTTCGATGCTGTAGACCTCGGCGCCGAGTTCGGCGAGGATGGCCGCCTGGTAGCCGGAGCCGGTGCCGATTTCGAGGATTTTCATGCCGGGCTTCACGCCAATGCGCTGGGTCATGTAGGCGACGATGAACGGCTGGGAGATGGTTTGGCCGTGGCCGATCGGGCACGGGTGGTCGCCGTAGGGATCGGTGTGAGATCGGAACTCTTCGGGAATGTAGAGGTGCCGCCGCACCTTCGACATGGCCTCGATGACCCGTTCGTCTTGGATCTTGTAGCACCGCAAACCAGCTACCAATTCCTTGCGCCCGGAGTCCATGTCATCCTCCTCTACCGAACAGCCGGTGGTAGGCCACAAGAGAACGCATAGACCGCAAAGAAGCATGGATAGGGTTTTTGCGTTCCCTTGCGTTCTTTCGCGGCCATCAATTCCGCTGCTTGGCCAACACGCTTTCGACCTTGTCTTCAAGGGTCTGCCCCCGGTCGGTTCGGGTTCCAAGCTTGATGGTGGTGTGGATGCGCGGGGCGCCCATCGCATGCACCTTTTCGTGGCACGCCTTGATGGCGGCGAAGACGGCGTCCCATTCGCCTTCGATGTTGGTGCCGTTGGCATGGAGCTGGGTCTTCAGCCCCGGTCGGTTGAGCACCTGCACGCAGGCGGTCACGTATTCCGAGAGCGACACGCCCACGCCGATGGGGATAACCGTCAGGTCAACAATGACTTTCATGCAATACCTCCTGCTGTTATGCACGCCTTTTGCCACTTGCGGACGGAATTGACCAGAAAAACCTCGTCCGCCGCCAACAGCGCTTCGCGGGTCACGATCCCCTCTTCGATCGCGCCGGTTTTGAGCAGGTGCTCGCGGAAGGTTCCGGCGAGCAGGCCACATCCGACCGGTGGGGTCAGCAACCTTTCCCCCATCCGTACAACCACGTTGGATATGGTGCATTCCGTCACCTCGCCCTTTTCGTTCCAGAGGATCGCGTCGTCGCAATCCGGACAAGCGGCCCGGGCGCGATCATAGATTTCGCGATGCGTCGTCTTGTGGAAAAGATATACATCGTTCGAATCGACCGGTGCCTTTGCCAGCGCCACGCGCAAGGTCGGGATGGACGGCGCGCTCGGCGAGCACGCCCGACCCCCGTCGATCGGAACGCTCTGAATCTCCACATTACCGTTGCGCGAAACCAGCAAACGGAGCCGGTGCGGCACCGGCTCCAGGGTGGCGCAGTGCTCCTCCAGCGCATGGACGAGCTCAAAGGCATCCAGCGGAACGTCGAAATAGGCCGCCGTTTTCCCGATCCGCTGCAGATGCCCGTCGAGCAGGAAAATGCCGCTGTCTGGTTCCCACCGCATCGTTTCCAGCAGTCTGAAATCCGGCCGGGGTTGGGTCAGCACGCGCGCCTTCGTGAGCGTCTCCTCGTATTCGGCCGCCGCATCCGAATCCCATACGATCCCGCCGCCAACGCCGAATTCCAGCGAGCCCTGGGCGCGATCGATCAACGCCGTACGGATCGCAACGTTGAAACACGCTTCGCCATCCGGCGCGGCGAAGCCGATGGCCCCGGTGTAGATGTTGCGCGGCGACTCTTCCAACTCCCGGATGATCTCCATCGTCTTCGCCTTCGGCGCGCCGGTGATCGACGCGCACGGGAAAAGCGCCGATATCGTAGAAGCGACGCCCTCGTCGCTTTTCCCCTGCACGGTCGACGTCATCTGCCAGACGGAGGGGTATTTTTCGATCTCGAAGGTGGCGGTGGTTTCGATACTGCCCGGCACGGCAATGCGGCCAATGTCGTTGCGGACCATGTCGACGATCATGATGTTTTCCGCCCGGTCCTTTTCGGAATTCCGCAGGGCCTCCGCCTGCCGCGCATCCTCCACAAAGGTACGCCCGCGCCGCGCGGTGCCCTTCATCGGCCGGGAAACTATCTGGCCGTCGCGGCAGTGGAAAAAAAGCTCGGGGGAGGCGGAACAGACGGCGAAATCGCCGGTATCGACAAACGCGGCATGGCCCGCCCGCTGGCCCGTGACCAAGTCGTGGAAAAACGCCCACGCGTCGCCCGAAAACGGCGCTTGCAGCCGGTAGGTGAAATTGACCTGGTAGGTCGCCCCCTCGGCGATGCGCTCCTTGATCGCGCCGATGGCCGCAACGAAGGCCTGCTTGGAAACGGACGGGGCCAGTTCGCCGATCGCATAGCGCGCATCGGGCGTTTGTTCGATGGTCTCCAACACGGCCGGTGCGTGGAAAAGGCCTAGGCACAGCAATGGAAAACCGCCCGGCGGAAACGCCGTCAGCGCGGCATCGAAGGCCGGCGCGGCCTCATAGGAGACAAAACCCGCGGCAAAAAGACCGGACGATTCCGCCTCGCGCAGCATCGGCAACACCTCATCCAGCCGCGCCGTCCGCAGCACCTTTTCCGGACGCTGGAAATGCAGCCACTGGCCCGCGTGTTGGAGTACGACGTTCATGAAGGGAAAAGCGCGACCTATTTTCGGGTGCCGTAGGATGATGGATCTTCGTAACCGGCTAGACCGCCCTTTTGCAGCTGCCGAGCAAGCGCAATCATCCCATCCAGCGCCTGTAACCTCTCGGAAAGCGACATTCTGGCGGTTTGCTCAAACTGCAAACGCTCCGTCCCGTCGTGGGTAGCGTATTGCCAAGGATCATTATTGTCGGCTTGCTTCAACATCCCGCGCCTTCTCCAAACCATCGATATCGGCCAAATCCTTTGGCCGTGCCGCCTCTTTCTTCATTCGCAAGAGGCAATCCAGACCGACAAAAGGCACTTGGTGTCCGCCATCGATCTCCATCCATTTCGCTGTTTCATACTCGACGTCAAAATCAAACGGACACTTCACGAATACGTCAACGACCATGCCATTGGCTTCTAAGGGTTTCCATAGAGGGAACACCAGCATGTTTTTTTCAGCGATCCAGCGTTCCCGGGTTTCGACATCCGCAAACTGTTCGCGGGTCACAGGCAGCCGCGGCTTATAGCCAATGCTTTCCAGCGCTTCGAGACCCCGGAGCAGATTGCCATGTTCGAGGTCGAGCACCAAATCTACATCCATCGTCAAACGCAGGTAGCCATGGGCAATGACGGCCAATCCCCCAGCCACCACATAGCGGACATGGGCGGAGTTCAATGCTTCGACAACTTGCTGGACGTCCTTCTTCATCGTTTCCCGATGCGCGGATGCTAACACACCCCTTCCAAGCGAAACAACTCACCCGGCGAGGATAATCAGGAGCACGCCGGCGAGGATGCCGAGCAGCACCCAGGCCTTCTTGCGCTTGTTGCGCTCCTTGAAGACCACCGCGCCGATACAGAAGGAGACCAGCACGCTGCACCGCCGCAGGACGGACATGATGACGATCAGGGCCTCGGGGTCGGTCATGCCGATGAAATAGACAAAGTCGGCGATGGCCAGCAGGATGCCGATCAGGGGGATGGACCAGCGCCAGCGGAAAGGCGTCGTCTTTTGGCGGTTCGGCCACCAGAGCAGGGTGTTGATGGTGGCGAAAAAGAGGGAGAGGTAGAGGAAATACCACGCGAGCACTTGGACCGGATCCATACCTTGGAGCTGGATCAGCCATTTGTCGAAGAGCGTGCTGCAGGTGCCGATGAGCGTGGCGATAAAGACCAGCCCCACCCAGACGCTGCGGTGGAAGTGGATGCCTTCTTCGCGGCCCAGCAGCGAAAAGAGGAAGTAGCAGACAAAGATCAGACCCATGCCGGCCCACTGCAGGACCGAGGGCTGTTCATGGAACAAGAGCACGGCGCCAAACAGCGTCCAGACCGGTCCCGAGGCGCGGATTGGCGAAACGATCGAAATCGGCAGGTGCTTGAGCGCGAAATAGGCGCAGATCCAGGAGGATCCGACAATCAGCGCCTTGCAGACCATCCAGCCGTGCCACGCGGCCGGCATCGGCGCGGCGTAGAGGCCGATCCCCTGCATCGCCTCGGGGGTTAGCCGCGAAAGAACGAGGATGGGCAGCGTCAGGCAAACACTCGCGAAATTGGCGAAAAACAGGGTTGGCAAGACGGCGTTGCCATTGAGCGCATGCTTTTTGCACAGGTCGTACAACCCGAGGAAAAGCATCGAAACCAGGCCCAGCCAAATCCACATAAACCGCCCCTTCCGCAACCAAAAGGCGGGCAAGATAGCGACTTGCGTTTGAATATCAAATCAAATAGCGTCCTGCCCTTTTTAAGGGAACCGGGAGGAAAACAATGAGAACTGGATTGATTGGATGGCGCGGAATGGTCGGCTCCGTGCTGTTGGAACGCATGCAGGCCGAAAACGACTTTGCGTTGATCGACCCCGTCTTTTTCACCACCTCGCAGGCCGGCCAGGCGGCGCCGGACATGGGCCAAGGCCCCTCCACGCTGCTTGACGCCCACGACCTCGACGCGCTCATGCAGATGGAGACGATCATCACCTGCCAGGGCGGCGACTATACCTCCCAGATCCATCCCCAACTGCGCGCCCAGGGCTGGAACGGCTACTGGATCGACGCGGCCTCCACCTTGCGCATGAAGCCCGACGCCACCATCATCCTCGACCCCGTCAACCGCCCGGTCATCGACCGCGCGCTGGAAAGCGGCAAGAAGGATTTCATCGGCGGCAACTGCACCGTCAGCCTGATGCTTATGGCCGTCGGCGGCCTCTTCAAGGCCGGACTGGTCGAGTGGGTCTCTTCGATGACCTACCAGGCCGCCTCCGGCGCCGGCGCGCAGAACATGCGCGAGCTGCTCGCCCAAAAGGGCCACCTCTTCGAAGCCGCCGCCGAAGACCTCGCCAATCCGGCCTCCGCCATTTTGGAGATCGACCGCAAGGTGAGCGCCGCGCTGCGCAGCGAAAACTTCCCGATCGAACAATTTGGTGCACCGCTCGCCGGCTCGCTCATTCCGTGGATCGACAAGCTCGTCGATGACGGCCAGACCAAGGAAGAGTGGAAGGGCTACGCCGAAACCAACAAGATTCTGCAGAACAACCCGCCCCTCCCGATCGACGGCATCTGCGTGCGCATCGGCGCCATGCGCTGCCACAGCCAGGGCCTGACCATCAAGCTCACCAAGAATGTTCCGCTCGACGAAATCACCGCGATCATCCGCAACGACAACGCGTGGGTCAAGGTGGTCGAAAACACCAAGGAAGCCACCCTCAAGCAGCTCACCCCCGCCGCCATTTCCGGAACGCTGGCCGTGCCGGTCGGCCGGATGCGCAAGATGAAGATGGGACCGGAATACCTGGCCGCGTTCACCTGCGGCGACCAGCTCCTCTGGGGCGCCGCCGAACCGCTCCGCCGGATGCTGCGCATCCTGCTGGGAAAATAGGTTCTGCCCAATCCAGAAAAAGAAAACCCCGCAGCCCGCTGCGGGGTTTTTCTTTTATGGTCGCCCGGCAGGCAGCAGTGCTTGTTGATCTGGCCTGATATGCCTTTTATTCCGTGAACGTGTCAGCGAAGAGAGGTCTCCAAGCCCGTGGTAGTTTCCAAAACCGGCCCGGCGGATTTGGGTGAAAAAAGGAATAGAAATGAACAACCTGATCATGGCGAAACTCCGAAACGAGACGGCGGCGTACCACGCGAAGCTGGAAGTGCTGCCCTTTTTCAAGGCGCTAACCGACCCCGCCCGCTTTCCCGCAGCGTGGATCCAGGCGGTGAACGCCACCCTTGAACAGGCAGGAAACCCGACTGAATCAGGAGCATAGGCCATGAAACAAAAATCCGATGAAGCCCTGTGCCCCGCGCTGACAGAAGAAAACTATCGCCGCTATCTCGCCGGGCTGCTGACAGGAGACCGCGCAACGTGCTCCTCCATCGTGGACGGCTTGCTGGAAATGGAACGGCCGATACGGGAGCTCTACGATGGGGTATTCCGCCGTTCGCTCTATGAGGTCGGCGAACTCTGGGAGCGCGGGCGCATTACGGTGGCCGACGAGCATCTGGCTACCGCCATGACCGAATCGATGATCTCGCGGGTCTATCCGGTTCTGTTCAAAGCTCCGCATGTAGGCCGGTCGGCCGTCGTGTCGTGCGTCGCCAACGAATACCACCAGATCGGCGGGAAGATGGTCGCCGACACGTTCGAACTCAACGGATGGGACAGTTACTACCTCGGGGCCAATACCCCGGCGGGCGAGCTGATCGAGCTGGTGAAAAAAAAGAGCCCGGATGTGGTGGCGCTCTCGGCGGCGGTCTATTTCGGCTTGGATCCGCTGATGAACGCCCTGGATGCCTTGAAAACCAGCGTTCCGGACGTCACCGTCTGGGTGGGCGGACAGGCCTTCCGCTGGGGCGGCACCGACCAGCTGGCCGCCTTCCCCGGCGTCAGCCTCGTGGAATCGCTGGCCGAAATGGAATCGCGATTGGCCGCATGGGACTGCACCGATGGATAAGCCACAACAACAAGATGCTTTGTATTTCATCTGGAACGAAGCCGCGCTACTGATGCTGCGGCTCGATCCTGACGGCATCGTCCGGGAGGCGAATGGCTTTGCCCGCCGATATATCGGAGAGCACTGCATCGGGCGGCCGTTCGCCGACATGGTCGTCAGTTTCACCGCGAACCGGAATCCGGCGCTTCTGGCCGAGGAGGGCCCGGGCCTGATCAACCTCAATATGGCCTCGGGCAATCCGGTCACCTTCCGCATCGGCGTCCTGCCCGAGGCGAACGGCATGCTGGCCATTGGCTCCCCGGATATCGAGGGGCTGGAAAAGTTTCAGGCGCAGGTACTCGGCCTCAACCACGAATTGAACGACCTCGGCCGCCAGCTCCAGAAGGCCAATGCCGAACTCCATGCCTTGAACGCGCTCAAAAACCAGTTTCTCGGCATGGCCGCGCACGATTTGCGGTCCCCCCTCGGCACCATCACCTCCTTTGCCGAATTTTTGCGCGACGAGGCCAGCCCCGCGCTGACCGACGAGCACAACGAATATCTCGACATCATTCTGGACACATCCAAGTGGATGCAGAAGCTGATCGAGGATTTCCTCGATGTGTCCATGATCGAGGCCGGCCAACTGTCCCTCACCCGCGCGCCGATCCACGCCGGCGCAATGATCGCTGGGATCCGTTCCATGATCGACCTCGTCGCTCACGCCAAAGGCGTGGTTCTGGAAGTGGCACCGAACGATCCCGACCCGATTCTCGATGTCGATGAATCCAAAATTCGGCAGGTCTTGATCAACCTGATTCGCAACGCCATCGAACATTCCAACCCGGGCGGGCGAATCTGGATTTCAACGCATCTCGCAGGAACCAACCTGACCTTTTCCGTAAAGGACGAGGCCGGCGGCATCTCGCAAGAGCAATGCAAACGCATCTTCTCCGCGTATGAGCGCGCCGGGACGCACAAAACCAGCGGCGAACGAAGCGTCGGACTCGGATTGGCCATCGCCAAAAAAATCGTGGATGCGCATGGCGGTACGATTGGCGTCGAAAGCCAGCCCGGTGCGGGCTCGGTATTTTTCTTTACTGTGCCGGTGCATGCCAGCAGCTCTTGATGGCTTATCGCTCATTCCGTGGCGACCAGCTCCTCCGGGACGCCGCCGAACCGCTCCGCCGGATGCTGCGAATCCTGCTGGAGCGCTAGGGATGTGCAATCCCGACCTGGTAGAACTTAGCCGGAGCGTTTGCGTCGAGGTCGGTCACGGTGCGTTCGGTGCCATCGTCGCTGACGGTGGTTGTTTCCAGGGTTTGCCACCCGGCGCCAGCCGCAAGATTGGTGCGGAACTCGGGCGTATAGGCGCGGTCGGACCAGCGCGGCCCGAAGATCAACCTCCGCTCGCCGGGTTGGCCGGGTACCGTGGCGATGCGCAGCACGAAACGCGAGGCCGCATTGGTCGGCTCCACACCGGCCACATGCTCGAACCGATTATTCTGCCCGTCGCCATCCGGGTCGTCCTCCGGTCCGGCAGCGGCATGGTCGAAGCCGAAGTTGCCGACCTGCCAGGCATCCGGCAGGCCATCGAAGGCATAGCTGCCAAAGTTGTCGGGGCTGGTGTCGACCACCAGCAGCGAGCCGGTTCCAGGCACCCCCGCATAGGTTCCGCCGACCGTGGCGCGCGTGTCGGCATAGATGATCGCGGCAGTTGCGGCGCCGTTCGCGTCGATTCCAGCCAACGGCCAGGCGGGGAGGTCCCAGGCGATCTCGCCGCCGTTCAGCAGCGTGGTGGAATCATCGTCCAGGATTGCCGCCCCGCACAGCTGGGCAGTGGCCGCTTCTGCGACCTGCCCTTGAACGCTGGAAACCGATAGGCCGCAGACCTCGACAAGCTGGCCGGCAAACCCGTGGCGGGCGACCGCCCTTTCGCCGACGGCAACGCCGGCGAGACCACCGATGCAACCCTCGTTGATGTACGCCCCGCCCGCACTGCGGCCGCCGCCAGCAACGAGACTGGCCGTTGTCTGATCCGCGGCGAAGCTGGCGGAAACCAAGAACGCGCCCGACAGCGCCAGAACGAGCATGGAGGTGGCCATGGCTACTCCACTCCTTGCTTCATAAGCTGCTCGAGGTCGGCCAGCCGCTTCTCCAGCTGCGCGTTGCGCGCCTTCTCCTCTTGCAGTTCCTGGTGGAGGCCCTGGATGGCGGCCAAGGCCACGCCGTCGGCATCCAGCGCGTTGATCCGCCGGTCGTCGTCGCCCAAGCCGAACGCCGCGTGGAAGTCCTGGGCCATGGGGCCGATGTAGCGTCGGTGGTCCGGATCGGCCTTGTAGCTCCACCGGGAGATGGGCATCGCCGCGAGCTGGTTCAGGATCCCGCGCGCATCCAATGGCTCGATATCCTGCTTGGCGTTGCGGTCGCTGAGGACTGTCCACGCCGTCGCATTGGGCGCCAGTTGAACACCGAGGGACAACGCGCTATTGGAATAGAGCCGCACACCGCCGGCGGCGCGCGCAGTAAACTGAAAGTTGGCCGACGATGTGACGTCGCCTCCGTTGCCGTCGCTCCAGACAAAGGCGCCGTCGTGGTTGGCCTTGGCGGCGCGCCCCGCAGCAAAGCTGCCTTGACCT
>JBGSLE010000425.1:0-4706 GCA_041740875.1 Pontiella sp.
CGATTCTCAAGGAAGTGCGCGAACGCCTGCGCTTTCTGGTGGACGTGGGGCTGGACTATCTCACGATCAATCGCAGCGCCGAATCCCTCTCGGGCGGAGAGGCGCAGCGCATCCGGCTGGCCACCCAGATCGGCGCGGGGCTCGTCGGCGTCGTCTATGTGCTCGACGAACCGAGCATCGGCCTGCACCAGCGCGACAACGACCGGCTGATCCATACGCTCCAGGGCCTGCGCGATCTGGGCAACACCGTCATCGTCGTCGAGCACGACGAGCAAACCATCCGCACCGCCGATTACGTGATCGACATGGGCCCCGCCGCCGGCCTCCACGGCGGGGAGGTCGTCTTTGCCGGAACGGTCGACAAGTTGCTGGAGGCCGACACGCTGACCGCGCACTACCTGCGCGGCGAAAAAAAGGTCGAAGTGCCGACCTCGCGGACGAAGCCCGCCAAGGGCTGGATCGAACTCAAGGGCGCGGAGGCGAACAACCTACGGAAGGTCGATGCCAAATTCCCGCTCGGGCTCTTCACCTGCGTCACCGGCGTTTCCGGCAGCGGCAAGAGCACGCTGGTGAGCCATACGCTGATGAAAGCGCTGGCGCGGCACTTCAACGGCTCGAAGGAAATTCCCGGCAAATTCAAGGAGATCAAGGGGCTCGAAGCGGTCGACAAGATGATCGTGATCGACCAGTCGCCCATCGGCCGCACGCCGCGCTCGAACCCGGCGACCTACACCGGCGCCTTCACCGACATCCGCGACCTCTTCTCCAACCTGCCCGCCTCCAAGATGCGCGGCTACAAGCCGGGGCGCTACAGCTTCAACGTCAAGGGCGGCCGCTGCGAACGCTGCAAGGGCGACGGCATCCTCAAGATCGAAATGCACTTCCTGCCGGACGTCTATGTGCCGTGCGAGCAGTGCAACGAAAAGCGCTACAACCGCGAAACGCTCGAAGTCCACTACAAGGGCAAGAACATTGCCGAAGTGCTCGATATGACCATCGCCGAGGCCTACGACTTTTTCGAGGCGGTGCCCAAGCTCAAGCGCAAGATGAAGACCCTCGTGGATGTCGGCCTCGGCTACCTCAAGCTCGGCCAGCCCGCCACCACGCTCTCCGGCGGCGAGGCCCAGCGCGTGAAGCTCTCCGCCGAACTCAGCAAGCGCTCCACCGGCCAGACCGTCTACATCCTCGACGAACCCACCACCGGCCTGCACTTCGCCGATGTCCACAAGCTGCTCGAAGTGCTCGAACGGCTGCGCAACGAAGGCAACACCGTCATCGTCATCGAACACAACCTCGACATGATCAAGCGCGCCGACCACCTCATCGACCTCGGCCCCGGCGGCGGCATCAACGGCGGCACCGTCGTCGTCGCCGGAACGCCCGAGAAGGTCGCCCAGTGCAAGGAATCCTTTACGGGGCAGTATTTGAAGGATGTGCTGGCGTGAGACGTACGGATTGATGTGGTGAAAGCAGATCAATGAACGGCAACCTTTGCAGGATGGGTTTGGGGATCGCGGGTCTGGTCGTCGTGGTTCAGGCGACAGCGGGCGAGCTGCGGCAACGGCTGGAGTATGCCCCGGCGGCGGTGGATAATCCGCTGAAGGGACTCGTTCCTTATCAGGGCAATGTGCGGGGAAAATTTCCGCATTCGTTGGAGTTTAACTATATCGCTTATTCCGCGCTGGTGAAGGAATACGAAACCTTCGATTGGCGGCCGTTGGAGCAGATGCTCGACGATATCGCCGGTCGCGGTCATCAGGCCGTTTTCCGGATCTACCTGGAATATCCGAATCAGACCGGGATTATTCCTGAATTTTTAATCAAGGACGGTTTAAAGGTTCACAAGTATGAAAACACCAACACGGCGCCGCTCCCGCCGGCACCGATTGAGACGCCGGACTATGAAGATCCGAACTTGCGCCGCTCGCTGAAAAATTTTATCGCCGCGTTGGGCCAAAAATATGATGGCGATCCCCGGATCGGCTTTATCACGGCCGGGTTGCTTGGTACGTGGGGCGAGTGGCACACCTACCCAAGGAACGAACTCTTCGCCAGTGTGACCGTGCAGAACGAGGTGATGGATGCGTATGAAGCGGCCTTCAAGATCACGCCTGTTTTGCTGCGCTATCCCGTCGGTCCGCAGAGTGCGGACAAGGCAGCCAATGCGCATCGCGGCTTTGGCTATCATGACGACTCATTTGCCTGGGCCACGCTGGCGACCGGGCGCAACCATGACGACTGGTTTTTTGTGCCCTCACTCAAAGCGGCGGGTCCGTCGGCCGAAGAAAAGTGGAAAACAGCGCCGATTGGCGGGGAAATCCGGCCGGAGGCGTGGGGCGACGTATTTGATCTGAAACCGAAAAAAAAGCAGATCCAGGACTTCGGCCAATGCGTTGATGCCACGCACGCTTCGTGGCTGATGGATAGCGGCATGTTTGCGAAAAAACAGAGTGCCGAGCGTATGCAGCGGGCAGAGGAGGCCGTCCGGCGCATGGGATACGAATTTCACGTTCCGGCGGTGGCGATCGGTGCGGTCAAGGATGGAAAACTATCGCTGGAGATGGAGGTCGAAAATCGAGGCGTGGCACCCTTTTACTACGACTGGAAACCGGAATATGGCCTGTTGGCAGACGGGGAAGCGGTCAAAACCATGGCCGGAAACGGGACGCTGACCGGACTGCTTCCCGGGGAAAGGCCCCGGGTGTGGACCGCGACACTGGATGTGTCCGGTGTAGGTCGCGGAAGCTATGCTCTGGCCGTGCGGATACCCAATCCGCTGAAAGGCGGCAAGCCGCTGCGGTTCGCCAATGCCACGCAAGACGCCGATGCGCCCACGTGGCTTTCACTCGGTACGGTTCCGCTTCCCTGACGTAGGATGCTAAGGATTCAGGGAGAAAACGGGTCGGAAAAAATTGGCCTGCTCGGCCAGTTCGGCGGGAGTCAGTTGCAGGTCCAGCAGGAGTCGCTGGAACTCGAAGTCGGCTGAATCCTCCACGTCGCCGATCGTGAAGGGGCATCCGCTCCAGCTACCGGAGATCAAGTTGGCCCGTCGCTGGATCGACAATTCCAAGCCTCGCCCCATGGCTCCGCGCCGCAGGGAAACCTGCATCTGCACGGCGGTGGGGTGGTTGGTTGCGGTGATGGCCGGGCGCATGGCGTCGGGCGCGGGGCAACCACCGCAATCCGGCGGTGTGCCGAGTTCGTATTCCATGGCGTTGCTAACGAGGTCGGCATCGGGATCCGCATCGGGCAGCCGTTCCGCCGGCGACAGCGTTCCGAATCCGCCGATCCACTCTTCAAACGAACGGATGGCGGCTACGCCGGCATCGTCATAGCTCGCCACGTCACCCGTGTCGGCCACCAGGCGGAAGGCGAACTCCCCGGATTGGCTGAGGGTCGCCAGCGCGGGAATGCCGTTGGTGTCCGGTTGCGAGAAAAGCACGCTGGATGCTGCCGGGGCATCCGTCACTGTCCATGCCGTCTGGAAAGGGTAGGGTGCCGGACCCAGCACCTGGATCTGCGGCGCGAGCGGAACGGCCAGCCCCGAATGGAGCGGCTGGTCCGGCCCGGCATCCACCAGCACCGCCCGGCTATAGTCGCCGATATTGGCCAATTGGGCGATTTCGGCAGGCGTCAGCACGCGGTTGTAGATCCGTGCTTCATCGATGGTTCCGGCAAACCAGGCACCATCGGTTTGCCCCACGGTGGTTCCGTCGTGGAAGCGGGTGGCGTCGTGGGTGGCGCCGAAACCGATTGCGTCCGTGCGGCTGTATACCTGCGAGCCTTGGCTGCGGCCGATTTCAATGCCATCGAGAAAGGCGGACAGGCAATCGGGCTGCACGGTCGGTCCGCCATCCAGGACCAGCGCCACGTGGTGCCAGGTTCCGGCCTGCGGCGCGGCAGTGGCGATCCAGTCGCCGTTCCAGTTGCTCTGCGTTGCATCCCGGTTCCAGCCGCCGGCGTAAAGCTGGCCATTCGCAAGGTAAATGTTGATCCCGCGCGTGGAACCGCCTTCCTCGTAAAGGGTTTGCTTGGCGGAAAGGGAGGGATTATCTGCGCGGAACCAGAGGCCGATGGTGCGCTGCGGCGTGGTCTGGTTATTGATCAGCACGCTCGCCGCAACCGCCAGGACATCGTCCACGCCGTCGAAGCGCAATGCGCCCGAAAAAACGCCGGTGATCCACGCGGCCGGGGAATCCATGTTGAGCAGGTTCCCGACATGGCCGCTGCCGGAGCTGTCCGCCGCCACGGTTCCGGTGGTTTCGTCGAGCTTGAACTGGAGCACCAGGGCGCTGGCGGACGGTTCCGCTGGCTCCCCGGCGGCTCCGACGACCACGTTGACCGACTGCGTGGTGGTGGCGGAGCCGTTGTCCGCCACCAGCCGCAGGGTGTAGGTTCCGGCCTGCGGGAAGGCGACTGCCGTATCCTCGGCTTGGGCGTTTTCGAACAGGGCGGGCGCGGGGCCTGTCGACGACCATGCCACGGCTACGGGGCCGGCGCCGGGATGCGGGCCGTTGTGGGCCGTCGAGCGCAGCACCAGGTTCATGTTGGTCGGAATCGCAATCAGCGCCGGATAGGGGCGGTCAAACCGCAGGCTGAGTCCGGGGTTGGTCCACGCCAACTCGAAATCCTCGTTCGCGGCATCGGCGGTGACGGACTCCGCCCGCTGGGTTGCGGCGTAGCCGCCGAGCGCGGCGGCAAGGTCG
>JBGSLE010000426.1:0-1653 GCA_041740875.1 Pontiella sp.
GGCGCGAGCGGCACCACCGCACGGTTCTGGATGTTGGCCACCTCCGGCGAGTTCAGCCGTACCAGGTAGTCGACCAGCCGCGCCTTCATCGCCTCTGCCACTTCGCGGTAGTGCCACTGTCCGGCGGCGGAGCCGATCAGGTTGTTCATCTCGTGCGGATCCTCTGCCATGTCGTAGAGCGCATCCTTGGCCGTGGAGGTGGCGTCTTCGGCCATGATCAACTTCCACCGCTCCGTGCGCACGGCATACATGGGCTTGTTGTTCGCGCGGGAGCCGTCGTCATTGATCAGCCGATCCTCCGCCACGCAATAGTCGGGATGGTCGCCCGCGCCGGCCGTGCCTTCGATCAGCGGCCGCACGCTGTAGCCATCCACCGGCGCATGCCCGACATCCAGATAGTCGAGAATGGTCGGAAACAGATCGATCAGCGCGGCGGGCGTCTTGATCACCGTGCCCGCCGGAATCACTCCGGGCAAACGGAAAAGTCCGGGGACGTGGCAGCCGCCTTCCCACAAGATCGACTTCGAAAACTTGCCATGGTCCCCGAGCATTTCGCCGTGGTCGGAGGTGAAGACCACCAGGGTGTTGTCCGCCAGCCCCAGCGCATCGAGCCGGTCCAGCAGCTGCCCGACCCAATGGTCGACTTCCTTGACCTGCGCATAGTAACACTGGATCATGTCGCCGATTAGGGCCGGATCGTTGTACCCGGCCACCGCCCCGCTGTAGGGCTGGTTGACAAAGGTGTCGCCGATCGACGGCGGCACCGGCATGGACGCCGACGGAAACTGGTCGAACCACGGATTGGGCACCAGGTGCGGCGGATGCGGCGCGTCGATCGAGCAGGTGATGGAAAACGGCTGACCCGAAACCGCGGCGGCTTCGAGGGCAAACAGCGCTTCCTTCACCTCGAAGGCGGTTTGGGAAAAATCGGTTGGAACCGTCATCCGGCCAAACTCCTGCGTGCCGGGCGTCCGGTGCAAATCGAATGGAAGCGCGGCGTAGAGCGCCTGGTAACGCGTGTTTTTATAGAGATGGTTGGCCGGATCTTCGACGGTGGAGCGCGGCACCGGCACGGTGTTGAGTCCGTATGGATCGGTGCCGTTCAAGAAGGCGGCAAAGGTGCCGGCCGCCGTCCATGTTTGCCCGGGTTCCTTGGCAACCAGGGTTACATTGTGGTCGTGGTTTCCAATGTCTGGATTGTCGTAGACCGGGGTGGTTCCATCCTCATGCCAAAGCAGGTTGGTCGGGGTGTGCCACTTGCCGTAGTAGCGGGTGTAGTAGCCCTGCGCGTGCAGGATCCGGTCGAACGAAGCCTGCGGGATGGTTTTCGCGAGGTCGCCGTTGCCGTAGATGCCGGTATTGTGCGGGCTGCACCCGGTCAGGATGGAGGCCCGCGCCGGAACGCAAATGGCGCGGGTGGAATAAAAGTTTTCGAAATAGGCTCCTTCGTTCCCGATGCGATCGAGATTGGGGGTGGACAGGATGCCGTTTCCGGCCAGGCCCAGCGTATCCCAGCGCTGCTGGTCGGTCATGATGAACAGCAGGTTCGGACGGCTCTGCGCCTGTTGTTGCGCCCACAGGCGCGGGCTGACCGCCGTGCCAAACGACAGGGCCGACAGGGTTTTCAAGTAGCTGCGACGTTTCATCGCTCCG
>JBGSLE010000427.1:0-7063 GCA_041740875.1 Pontiella sp.
GGATTGGCCGCATAGGCCAGTTCAAACCGCGTGCCCGTCTCCGCCAGACTATCCATCGCCGGAGTCTTCACATAGGGATTTCCCGCACAACTCATCATCCCCGCATGCTGCTGGTCGGTAATGATGAACAAAATGTTGGGCTTTTTCTCAGCGCCTGTTGCGCCGTTTGTGGCGGATACGGCGCACGCCAGGCACAACTGCGACAAACAGACAGACAAACGGTTCTTCATGGTGGTTGCTTTCATAAAATTAGTTCACTTGGCTGGAGCGGTTTCCGCCGTTTGCAGTGTCACCGGGCCCAGCAGGCCGGAGGCGGCCAGCGGGGAGTTCTTCTTGTAGTGCCGCCACGCGGTGAAGGTATAGCGCCCCGAGGGACTGGGCTTGCCTTCCTTGAACCAGTCAGGCCATTCCAGCAGCGTCTCGTCCTGCCAGCGGCTGTCCTCCGGCAACTGCTCGTCGCCAATCATCCGGTTGCTCCACAGGTTGACCACTTCAATCTCCAGCTCGTTTTTACCGGCCCGCGCCGCGCTGGAAATCTCCACGCGATACGGCGGTTTCCACGCAATACCGCAATCCTTGCCGTTGACGTTCACCCGCGCCATCACTTCCAACTTACCGAGATCGAGATAGAGTTCAGATGGCCATTCCTTGAGGTCGAAGTTCATCCGATACACCGCGGTGCCGGAATAGTATTTGACTCCGGTTTCAGCCTGTTTACTCCAGTCGGCCAGCTTTTCAAAAACAACCGGCGTCTTCGGGCCGCCCCATTTCGGATCGAAAGAGACCTGCCACGGCCCGGTCAGCTCCATCACCGGTTTTCGCTCTGGGAAATTATTGGCAGTCTGCTGGCGGCGATCTGCCGGTTGCGCTCTGAAAACCACAAACCAGCTCTGCATGGGATCAAAATGCAGCGGAACCGTCACCCGCCCCTCTTTTTCGCTGAAGTCCGGCAGCTCCCGGATCGCGCCGGTTTCCGGATCCCAAAGCTCCGGAATTTTTCCTGATACCCGGAAGGTGCAGGCGATCTCTTGCGCCGCGTTCTGCTGGTGCGAGACGAAATACACCTCCGCGTCGCCGACCCGGCGATGGATATAATTCAGCCCTTTGCCCTCGAAGTCAGGCCGCAGTCCGTCTTGCTTGAAAACGTCATCCAGCCCCTTGCCGGACAGTATCCGACCGGAGTCCCACAACTCGGCGGCCATCGTACGAACCGCGTCATCGCTCTGCGGATAACCGGTCAGTCCGGGCACTCCAACCGGGGGTTTCCCGCCGACCACACGCGCCCCGGCGTCCACCAGTTCGCGAATCTTGTTGGCCAGCGGCAACGTCATGCGATCGGTGTCCGGCAACAGCAGGTAGCGATAGCTCATGCCAGATGGCAGAACGATCCGTCCGTCTTGCACCTTCATTTGCAGCACGATCTCGGAGGAGCAAAAATCATAGGCATAGCCATCGGGCATCTTCAGCACCATGTCGTTCACATTCAACGGCGCACCCTCGCCGAACCAGTAACAGACATCCGCCACGAACTGCCCCTGTTGGAGCAGGAACTGGCTGCGCGACAGATAGTCGATCCAGGCGCCGCTGTAATTCCACCAGGTGTTGAAGCGGTCAAAATGAGCGCCCCACCTCTGATGCGTCAGCCCAGGAACCATGTTGTCATACGGCTGATGCACCGAACAATGGAAGATCATCCGGTTGAGCCCCTCGCAGAACTTCTGGTCGCCCATCGCTTTCAGCAGGAACGGATGGTCATTCCATTTGCGTGATCCGGTAAACGCTTCCGCGCCGACGACGGGCTTTCCGTAGGTATGCGCCGCAGAGGCCATGGCTTTGGCGGATGCTTCATACAGAGCCGGTTTTGGAAACGGCTCGTTGCCCATCGCCCAGAACTCGCTGATTGGCAGGTCGCTGATCCCGGCATACGAGAGATTGTCGATGCACATGTTCCCGTAGGCTTCGCTGGAAAACTGTATGCCGTACGGCTGGGCCAGCTCACGCAGCCGCTTGGCGTAGTTGTCGAGGATCATTTCGCTGGCCGTCGTGCGGACATCCCAGAGAAACCGCTCGGACAGCCCGGCACTACCGACCACCCGCCCGGCCAGAACCGGCAGCCAGAGCCGCAGATCATAGCCGCGCCGCTTGAGGAATTCGGCGGGAAATGTCGCCGTCCAGTTCTGGCAGCCGGCTTCCCAGCTGTCAATGTGGACATAACTCAGCGCCTTGCCGGCGTCCGCACCGGCATCGGTGAAGATTTTTTTCAGGAAGCCGTTGTAGTGCGCCTCGATGCCGGCCTTGGCGAGCCGGTCGCATTCAAGACCGATGGCCGACTCCGGACACGGGCGTGTCATCTTGCAATTCGGGGCGTGCCCGAAGCGCATGACCAGCCAACTGCCCGGTGGCGGATCCCACGCCAACCGGCCGTCCTGATCCATCCTGCCGGTCAGATCGATCACCTGTTCGATCGGCGTGACCGCATCGTCAGGCGGTTTTGGGGCGGATTGATCCTCCGGCGGCACGTCTTCGTTCAGACCGCTCTTCGCTTTTATTTCCGCAATCCGGTAGGCGCGCGCTTCCGGCGAGGCCGATTGCCGGATCGCAAGGACAGCAACATCCCTGTAGGAGTTGGAGTTTTTTACCGCTGCATTCGTCTTCACCTTGGGCTTGTCCAAGGTAACGCGGACCGCCTTGCCGCCCTCAACGGTCTGTTCGCTCCACACCAGTTCTTGCATCGAAGTCTCCGGTGTGATCCACGGGCCGCCGGCTCCGTAGCCTGGCCCCACCGAGAGATCGAACTCCATTCCGAGCCGGGCGCATTCCCGCACCGTCCACTGCATGCAGTCATGCCACTGCGGACTCAGCGTGGTCACGTCCCCCGTCGGTGCCCATTTCGCGCCGCTGACTTCCATCCAAATCAGCCCGCCGACACCGACGCGATGAAGCGCTTCGAGATCCTTGGTGATCCCTTCCTTGCTGACGTTGCCGTTGATCCAGAACCAGAACACCCACGGACGCGCCGAGGCAGACGGATTCAGGAAACCCTCTTCAAGCGAAACGGTTGGCGCGGCGGAGGCGGTGATTAGACACAACAGCGACAAGCAAACAGATCGACTAATTTTCATTGGAGTTCGTTTTCCCTTTGGGCACTTCGATATACGGCGACAGGTCGAAGGCGTCGTGGAGGCGTGGATCGTTGGTCGTCTCCTGGACGTGTTGGAGTCGGGCCGCGAGCTGCCTTAATACGGCCTGGTATTCCGGCGAGCTGGCCAGGTTGTGCATTTGGTGCGGATCGGTGCGGCGGTTGTACAACTCTTCCGCCGGACGCTGGCCGAAGGCCAGTTCATAGAAGACCGCCCCGGCCTGGCTGTGTTCGATGATCCAGGTCTTGGTCAGGCTGGCATCCATGTCGGCGAACGATCCGGGGTTGATCGTTCCGGCTTTCGTAATCTTCGGATCGCCGAAGGGGAACCGCTCCGGCTTAACGTTGCGGATGTAGGCAAACTCCGGCGTGTAGAGGGCGCGCGCAGGATAAGGCAGGTTTCCCTCGCGGGCGTTGGGGATATGCCGTTCGCGACCAAAGATGGCGGTGTCGCGTGCGGGATCGATGGTTCCGCTTTTTTCCGCCAGCAACTGCGGCAGCAGGCTGCGCGCATCCATGGGGACGGGCGGCTTGACGCCCGCCGCCTCCAGGAAGGTGGCCGCCAGATCCTTGAGCGTCACCAGATCATCCACCGCCCGGCCGGGCTTCACCCGGCCCGGCCAACGGACGATCAACGGGGCATGGCTCCCCAGGTCATAGAGCTGGGTTTTGCCGCGCGGGAAGCCGGGGATGCCGTTGTCGCCCGCCAGCACTAGCATCGTGTTGGTCGCCTGCCCCGCTTTTTCCAGCTCTTCCATGAAGATGCCGACCATCAGATCGAGGGCCTGCACCTCGCCCAAATAGTCGGCCATATCCGTGCGCACCTCCGGTTCGTCGGGCAAATAGGGCGGCAACTTGCCCTTCAGGTCGTCGGGGTTAATGCCCCAGAGCGCCTCGCCCGATCCCGGCGCATAGGGCCGATGGACATTGATCGGCCCAAAGACAAAAAAGAAGGGCTTGTCAGCGCTCTGGGTCAGCACCTTCTGGATGCTTTCGCGTGTTTGGTCGATCACTTCCTGGCGCAGCTGATCGCGAGCTGCGGCGGTCTTCCCTTGGCTGACATGGAGGCCGTAGCGTTTGTAATTGCCGCCGCCATTTATTTTCAGGGTAGGATCAAACTCCAGCGTCTTGAAGAGCTTCGCGGTTTCGTACCCGTTATCGGCCAGCAGATGCGGGAAGCGCACCATCCGATCGAAGGGGTTTTCCTGTCCGCTGAAATCGCTGCCGCTCAGGATGGCGTTGGAGCCGCACCGCCAAAAATAGCTGCCGGTCACAATCGCCGCGCGCGAGGGCCGGCACTGCGGGCAGTCGTAAAACGCATTATCAAAGCGCACTCCTTCCGCCGCCACGCGGTCGATGTTCGGCGTCTTCACCACGTCGCTGGGCGACGGGGCTTTGGCATCGGCATAACACCCGGCGGTGCGCCCCCAATCGTCGGCAAAAAAGAAGACCATGTTGGGACGTTCGTTTCCCGCCGCCGCCAGCGCACTACCCAGTATGGTCATCCACGCCAACCATTTTTTTTCCATATCCAAACTCCGTTTACACCTAAACCAGATCAACCGTTGACGTTGAACACCCGCTGCGCTCAAGGCACGAAGAACACCAAGAAGCGTAGAGCCCTCACTCTTCTTTCAGCCAAATGTTGCGGAATTGGACCGGGTTGATGTGGTCCTGCAATGTGATTTCCACTGCCTTCGCTTTGCACGGCAGCTCCAGCTTGTTGTGAACCGTTCTGCCATTGAGACGCACGGTGACGACGGCTTTGTCGCCCTCCGCCTTGGGGAGTTCGAGGTCGATGTCATAGGTTTGCCATGCGAGGGGCGGACCAGCGGCGTTGACCGTGGCGGGGATGCGTTTGTAGAAGGCGCCGCATTCATTCCAGTAGCCCGGCGTCGTGTAGCTGTTGAGGATCTGGATTTCGCCAATGCCGGTGAAAAAGAGTCCGCTGTTACCGCGCATCTGGCCGGACTTATCGGCCTCGACCGGATAGCGGAATTCCAGATGGAAACGCATGCTGCCGAACTTCGAGCGGGTCTCGATATCACCGCCCCATCCCTTTTCGCTATTGGCCTTCTTGTGTTTGCTCACCACCTGGATGGCACCATCCTCGATGCTCCACGTTACGGCCTTTCCTCCGGTGTGCTGCCACGCGTCGAGGCTTGAGCCATCGAAAAGAACCGTTGCGCCCGCTGGAGGCTTCATGCCCAGCGAGGGCGGCGCGAACACCCGTTTGGTCAACTCGAACTCGGTCGTTTTACCGCGCAGCTCGGCTTTTCCGCGCACCTTCGCGTCGGCAAAAACCACCTCGAAGCCATTCTGTTTGATCTCCACCTTGTCGTGCGTGGCGGCCACCACGGCTTCCAGATAGGGCTCCGCCCGGTTGTACAATTCCGGCAAAATAACCACGCGATAGTGGCTACCACCTTGAACCGGCACGAGTTGCGCGGCGATTTCGGGATGGGCCACCTCGTGTCCATCCTTTGGATCGATCCATTTGCCGGTCCAGTCGCCCATCAACGGGTAATCGGCAGGGTTTTCGTACTGCGCAACGGCCGCATTGGCCAGCAGCAGGCACAGCCCCAAACCCAATCCTGTCTTGATGGGTTCCATCTAGATCCTCCACGCCTTGCGGGGTTCGGGCCCGGCCATGAGCGCCGCGGCTTCCGCATCGCCGACGATGGCGCGCGTGGCGGGATCGATCGCCAGGTTGCGGTTTACGTGCAGGGCGATGTTGGCGAAGTGCATGGTTTCGGTCAGACGGCCGGCGTAGGCAAAATTCGACCGGCAGGTTTCCCGGCCCTTGATGGCCAGCAGCCAGTTGTCCCAATGGCTGGAACGCTTCAGTCCGGGGCGCGGCAGCCCCGGGGCCATTTCGCGGTGCTTGGCGTACGGGACGATTTGCAGCGTGCCGGCATGCGAATCCATCATGGCCGTAGCCTTGGAGCCGATTATCAGCGTTCCGCCGCCTTTGCTGCCCAATTCGCGCTCCGGCTCCAGTTCTGCGGGGCGCGGGGGCGGGAATGAGGGGCCGTGGTACCAGTGGAGCCGCATTTCTCCCCGGCTTTTCGACGCCGGGAAGACGAAGGTGACCTTGGCACTTTTCGGGAAGGACAACCGGCTGGGGCCGGTGCTTTCAATCTCGATGCGGCTGGGACAATCCAGCCCGAACACGTGGTAGGGCGCATCCGCATTGTGGCAAAACCAGTCGCCGAGCGCGCCGCAACCGAATTCGTACCAGCTGCGCCATGTAGCCGGACAATATCGTGAGCTGTACGGCACGGAGGCCGCCGGCCCCAGCCATTTGTCCCACTCCAGTGTTTCAGGAACCGGTTCGGTCGCGGGTCGCTCATCGGCGGCACACCAGATGGTGTTGCACCAGGCGTGGACCTCCTGGATATCGCCGAGCGCCCCGGCCTTGACCCATTCGTCGAGCAACAGGATGCCGCCGCCCGAATGGCCTTGGTTGCCCATCTGGCAGGCCAGCCCGCTCTTTTTTTCCAGCGCCATCAGGTCGTGGACTTCGGCGATGTTGTGCGCCAGCGGCTTTTCGAGATACACATGCTTGCCAGCCTGCAGGCACCATTTGGCGATGTAGTGGTGCGTATGGTCCGGCGTGGAGACGATGACCCCGTCGATGCCGCTGCCTTGTTTATCGAGCATGGTGCGGAAATCGGCATAAAACGGCACCGCCGGATGGGCCTTGCGGGCCTGTCCCGCCCGGGCCTGATCGACGTCCGCAAACGCAACCAGATTGACCATCTCGTTGTTCTCCAAACTCTGGATCGCATGCCAACCCTTCCCCCCTGCCCCGACCAACGCAATGTTCAGCCGTTCGCTGGCGCCAAAGGCCCGCTTCGGCAGCAAGAGGCAGCCCGCCCCGGTTGCAAGGCTTGCGCCGAGCAGCGACCGGCGTGGCAGGTG
>JBGSLE010000428.1:0-7643 GCA_041740875.1 Pontiella sp.
ATCGCCGCCGCCGAGGCCAACTACCGCGAGGTTTCCTGGTTTGTCTTCACCGACCACGGCATGCACAACGTGACCGGAACCCACGACCTCATGACCGACATCGCCGCGCTCGGCCTCCGATGGAACCGCGACTATGCCGCCTTCTACGACGCCACCATGGTGCGTTTCTGGTTCTTCAACGAGGCCGCCCGCGCGGCCGTCGCCCGCCGCCTCGAACACCTGCCGCAGGGCCGCATCCTGGCGGACGACGAGTTGAAGCGGCACGGGGTTTGGTTCGAAGACGGCCAATACGGCGAATTGGTCTTCCTCATGAACCCCGGCATCCAGATTATCCCGAGCTTCATGGGCACCAAGCCCTGCCAAGGCATGCACGGCTACGACCCGGCCGAACCCGACTCCCTCGCCGCGATCTCGTCCAACCGCCCGATCCCCGCGTCGGTCGTGAAAATCCAGCACATCCACCGGCTCATGCTGGCGGAGCTGGGACTGCCCAATCCCGAAAGGAAAACCCCATGACGCATCGCTCCCGGATTTTGGTGCTCGTCGCCGTGCTGGCGCTCCCCGGCCATGGCTGGGCCGCGGACGGCGGCACCAACCTGGCCGCAGCCGCCGAAGCGCCGAAAAAAAGCTACTTCAGCCGCCTTCAAAGCGAAGACCCCAACTATTTTGTCTACGCCAGCCCGATCGACAATGGCGAACTCGACGGCGACGAGCCCCACATCGAGTTTTACCTCTCCATCATGTATCCCTTCAGGCTCCCCAGAAACGACCGCTGGTGGCAGCCGGACCACATCCTGGCCATCTACAACGGCCTGTACGATTTCTACATCATTCCGGGCGAGCGCTACGACTCGGCCCCGATCCTCTCGCGCCGCCAGAATCCGGGCGCCACGCTGGAGTGGAACATCGCGGAGCAAGGCACTTTCCGGTTCGGCTATTTCCACGAATCCAACGGCCAGACGATCGATATGGAGGATGGCGCGGCGGCCGTGGCCGAGGAGGTTTCGCAGGGCGGCGAGGAATATGCGCTCTCGCAGGTCAGCCGGGGCTGGGACTATGTCAACGCCCGCTACGGGCACGCCGGAGGCGACCGGTGGCGGTGGTCCGCGCAGGTTGAACTCCGGCAGTTCCTGCACCGGCAAGCGTTTGGCAGCGCCGCCACGGAGGATGAAATCTTCTGGGATCCAACCAACGATGCCAAGATCCAGGACTACGACGGCCTGCGCCTGATGTTCGAGCAGCGCACGCCGATACCCGGCGACGTCGGCCTCCGGCTGGAACTGAAAACCGGCACGGCCGATTGGGATGCGATGGGAAATTTTGGCGGCAAGGTTTCGCTCAACTGGTGGAACTGCATGACCCTCTTCTATTTCAACGGCTACGGCAAGGAGCCGTCCAGCTACCACCTGCGCACCGAATACGTCGGCTTCGGCCTTGAATTCCGCTGAGGGCACCCATGGAAGATTTATCCCCCGACCCCGCATTCCTGCTGGCGCTGGCCAAGGCGCGCATGCCCTTCGGAAAATACGAAGGCCGCCTGCTCATCGACCTGCCGGAGCCCTACGTCGTCTGGCTGAAACAAAAGGGGTTTCCCGCCGGACTGCTCGGCAAGCAATTGGAAACCGTCTACGTCATCAAGGCCAACGGCCTCGACCGCCTGCTCGACCCGCTGCGCTGACCGGCCATTTTGCCGCTGTGCCTATTGGATGATCAGCCGGATAAACTGCTCGTTGTTGGTCTCGGTCGAGACGCGGTTGGTGACGGTGTCGAACGTGGCATCCAGCACGCCGATGCCGACCACCTCGACGCCGTTGGTCGTCCAGTTGGGCGCAACGAGGGTATCGGCGGTTTCGACCGCGTAGCCGACGCCGCTTGCGACATTGCGCCGGGCGTGGACATAGTCGATCCAGTTGGTACCGGTTTCGATGGTTGGAACGTGGCCGCGGTCGGCGGAATTGGTGGGGTTGCCGCCCAACGCATATTCGACCAGGTTTAGGAGGCCATCGCCATCGTCGTCATCCGTTTTGGATCCGGCGACGCTGTTGGCTTCGGCCCACTGCTCGTAGGCGTTGGGCACATCGATATGATCCACATCCTCGCCGGAATCGGGAATGCCGTCGTTGTCGAGGTCGCCGTCGGAGGCGCGGATCCAGTCGATTTCGAAGGCGGTGGGGCTGGTACTGATCGGGTCGATGCGCAGGTTGACGATGGTTTTCCCGTCCCATTCCGCGTGGCCGGCGAGCGGGACAACGATCGCCTGCCATGCATTCGCCGCCGTGTAGGGAATATCGATGCGCCGGCTTGGGGCAAAGCCGGGCGCTGAGGTATTGCCCCAGAAAAACTGGACCTGTCCCGCCGTGCTGGCCTTGAGCTTAATGATGATCGTGGGAACGGCTGCGGAATCAAAGAGGAACCCTTCCCGATTGAGCCGAGGATCGCCGCTGGTCGCGGTGCCGGTGATGCTTCCGCCGCTGACGTTTTGGTTGGTGATGTTAGCCGACGCGTACCAGCCGTCGAACGAACCGTCGGTGTTGAATTCGAATGCGAGGTCGCCCGCGTGGTCCGGATTCCGCCCGGCGGCGGTTTCGGAAGTATCGGGCATGCCGTCGCCGTCGCTGTCCAACGAGGCCAGCACGGCGAGTTCAAACGCGGTGGTTGTCGCCAAAGTGCCGTCGCTGACGGTCAAGGTGATGGTGCTCGTACCGGTTTGGCCGATCGCCGGCGTGATGATTACGCTGCGGTTGGCGCCCGTTCCGCCCAGAACGATATTGGCCAGCGGCACGAGCGTCGGGTTGGAGGAGTTTTTCGTGACCGTCAGTTCCGTTGCGGCGGTTTCGGAGTCGCCGATGGTGAAGGGAATGGCTTCCGTAGCCGTATTCGCATCAATCGTTTGGTCAACGATGTGGCCGATGGTCGGTGGAAGATTGCGGGCGTAGCTGTCGGCATCGGCCAGCGTGGGCAGGTTCGCCAGACGCCCCTCGAACAGATCGCGCTGCTCGATCAACGACAGGCAAAGGCTGGTCAAGGAGTTGGTGTAAAGCGCTTCATTCCCCGGAACCGTCTCGGGAGCGAATTTGAAACTTCCGCTCAGATCATAGTTGCACGCTACAAATACCACCTTGTCGCTGCGCACGAAATCCAAGCCCAATGGAGCCGGGCGGGTACCCAGGCTTTGAACGGCCCGCCGCGTGGCTGCGTACTGGGTCAGTGTACTTTCACTGCGCGGCATCTGGAAGATGATCATTTTGTTGGTGGTGGCGGGATTGGTCCGCAGCCACTCCGCCAGGGTTACCTTGTTATTGGCATTAACGTAGATGTCGTTGGCACTGCCCTCGATCACGACGTGATCCACCAACGGGTTTGCGCACCAGTTTTTTTCGGCCACGGCGAAGCTGCGCGCGTTATACATTAACCCGACATCCGAATGGCCCATGCCATCGAGGATATTCCGAAACTGTTGAACCTCGATGGTCGACCAACCATACCCTATGTCATTCACCGAATTGTTATAGAACATGATATTGTTGATGGTGTAATTGTAGGTTGCGGCCTTCGAAAAGGCCCCGACGATCCAGTTGGTCAAGGCCGGAAACAGCAACTCATCGACCAGCGTGACATCGCGGGCGGCAGGAGCTGACCGGGGACATTCGACAAATATGGTTGCGGCATTCGTGAACTGGGCGATGACTTTCCTCAAATCCGCCGTTGTCCACGGATCGCTATCGTTTGGTGCGGTCAACACGTTCAACCCCTGCACCCGCTGGGCGGTATTGGACCAGCTTGCCGTATTATCCGCCGCACTGCCCGGAAGGGTATGCGTCCCCATCCACACCTGATAGGCAAAGCCCTTGGCGGGGAACAAAACAGTAGCCAAAACCATGGCCAAGCCAACGCGTAGATGTCGCGATTTCATTCCCCCCTTATGATGAATGTCCACGCGCATGCCTCGGGTATCCAAGTTAATTATTGTCCTTAATCATCAGCCGGATAAACTGGTTGGTTTTAATCTCCGTTGAGACGCGGTTGGTGACGGTGTCGAACGTGGCATCCAGCACGCCGATGCCAATCACCGCGACGCCGTTGGTCGTCCAGTTGGGCGCAACGAGATCATCGGCGGTTTCGACCGCGTAGCCGACGCCGCTCGCGACATTGCGCCGGGCGTGGACATAGTCGATCCAGTTGGTTCCGGTTTTCATGGTTGGAACGTGGCCGCGGTCGGCGAGATTGGTTGGGTTGCCGCCGAGGGCATATTCGACAATGTTGGCCACGCTGTCGCCATCGTCGTCCTCGGTTTTGCTGCCGATCACGCTGTTGGATTGCGCCCACTGGGCATAGAGGTCCGGCCCCTGCGTCACGGTGATGCTTCCGCCGTTGTTGCCCAGATAGGGCTGGTAGGCCGCGCCAATGTTTGCGTAGGTGTAGGTGCCGTTCGGGAAGGTGTATCCGGCGATGGTGAGGGTGGTGACGGCCACGGCCGCGTCGTTCCAATAGCTGCCGGTGCCGTAGATGATAAGGCCGAACGAGGCGTTGGCGATGTTGGGCAAATTGAGGAGGCCGTTGAGTTTGACATCAAACACTCCCGTAAAGCCTGTGGTGTTTATGCTGCCGGTGAATTCAACATCGGAGCCCGGGGCTACGCCGGTTGTGACGACATTCTGGATGCCGATTGTTCCGTTGCCCGCCAGCGATCCGTTTTCAAACCGCAGGTCGCGGCCATTGTTCAACGTCCCTGATTTCAGCGTGCCGCCATTCAGCGTAAAGGTTTTCCCGTTCAGCAGAATTCGGAAGGGGTTGTTGTTGAGGTTGGCGATGGTGCCGCCATCGAGCAGCAGGTTGTTCAGCGACAGCACGGGGCCGGGGCCGACGGTTTTCAGTTCGCCATTGGTTTGGATGGCCAAGGTATGTGCGTGAAATGCGCTTGCGCCTGCGGCCACGCTCAATGAACGGGCTCCTGTTTTCCAGGTGTTCGTATCGCCGACGACGGGGATCGGAATGCCCCACGTTGCGGCGTTGGTAAGCGCTCCCGAAACGAGGGCCACGCGTTCCCGTACGGTAAGGGTAAAGCTGTTCGTGGCGGAGAGGTATCCATCGCTGACGATCAGCGAAATGGTCGCCGTACCAACTTGGTTTGCGGCCGGCGCGATGGTTACGGTGCGGTCGGCGTCCGAACCGCCGAGGAGGATGTTTTCCAGCGGAACGAGGCTTGGGTTGGAGGTGTGCTTGGTGAGCGCAAGCTGGGCGGCCGCGGTTTCAGGATCGCCTATCGTGAACGGAAGAATCCCGGTGGTGTTGTTTTCAACGATCGTTAGGTTCGCGATGCCGCTGATGGTGGGCGCGGCGTTGGGATCTTCGATATCGAGCAGCCCGTCGCCATCGCTGTCGCCCGTGTCCTCGTCGAGGTCGGGGATGCCGTCGTCATCCATATCGCCGTCCGAGGCGCGGATCCAGTCGATCTGGAACGAGGTGTCGGCCACGGAGATGGGGTCGATCCGCAGGGCCACGATCTCTTTGCCCGCCCATTCCAGATGGTCGGAGAGCGGGACGACGACGGCTTGCCAAGCGTTGGCGTCCGGGCCGTAGGAGACATCTTTCCTCTTTGTTGCCGCAAATCCGGCGGAGCCGGTGTAGCCCCAGTAGAGTTGCAGGGTTCCGGTGTCGCCCGCGCTAAGTTTTATGACCATCTGGGGGACGGTGTTGGCGGAAAAGGTGAAACCGCTACGCTGGAAATGGGGATCGGAAGAGGTGGTGGTTCCGTTGAGGGAACCGCCGCCGACGGTCTGGTTGGTAATGTTCGCAAAGGTGCCCCAGTCGTCAAAGGTGTCGTCCGACTCGAATTCAAAGGCGAGGTCCGCCGCGCTGGCGGGGTTTCTTCCGATGGTGGTTTCGTCCAGGTCGGTCATGCCATCGCCATCGGTGTCGGTGTTGGAGATGGCGGTGAAGTCGATGCGCGGGCGGGTATTCGGCGGTCCGGCCACGCCGCCTTCGGTCATGGTCAGGGTGGCGCGGTTGACGCCCGAGGGAATGGCGGAGGTGTTGAGTCGGAGAAAGACATATTGACCGGCGCCCGCGCCCGCGGCGTATTGGGCGTTCAAATAGTTCCGCAGGGCGGTGTTGGCTTCGGCGGAGGTGGTGACCAGCCCGAGCGGGGAGGTATTCACCAGAATGTTCTGCTGGATCAGGGTGGCGTCCGTCGGATCGCTCGCGGCGGTTTTCCCGTAATAGTCGGAACCGAGCACCGTGGCGGTGGCGCGCCGTCCCAGGCCATAGAGATCGTTGTTTTTCAGCGTGCCGGTTTTGGCCGCATAGTTGAAGGTGAAGTTGGCCGTGACGAAGGGGTTGGCGACCGTTCCCAGATCCGGCAGTTGCATCACGTAGACGATGCAGCGATCCACCCAGGGATCGCTCCCGCCGGCACCGAGCAGCGCGGTGACGGCCGTCTGGTTTTCCAGCACCAAATCTTCCTTGATGCCGGTATCGCTGGCCCCGCTGAACAGGGTGCCGGGTATGCCGACGACGGTGCTGTTGACGGTGAGCGTGAAGCTCCTTTTGGCGACGAGTGCACCGTCGCTGACGGTGAGGGTGATGGTGGTGACACCGGTTTGGTTGGCGGCCGGCGTGATCGTGACGGTGCGGTTGGCGCCGCTGCCGCCAAAGACCATGTTGGCGTTGGGTACAATGGCCGTCTGTGAGGAGGTGCCGGTGATGAGCAGCAAGCCCGCCGCCGTTTGTCCATCGCCCACGGTAAAGGCGATGGCTCCGGTGCTGGTGTCCTGGTCGATGACGCGGTTGGCGATGGTGCCGATCCAGGGCCACGGCACGGTAGGGGTGGCCTCGTCATAGAGGCTGTTCAAAAGGGATATGATCGAACCCGCGCGCTGGGCGGCGGTGGTTACGTTGGTAACGGCGGCTGCGCCGAGCCGGTCTTGCAGCTGTTTGAGGTAGAGGCTGCGGGTGGCGACCGGCGTGCCCCACGACTCGAAAATGCCGTCGGGCCGCGGCACAAAATCCCGGCCGATCGTCCCCTTGCAGCCGATGGCCCAGTTGTCCGCCGTGGGAGCCTTTTGGCAGATGATCGTGGCCTCGCAATTCCAGAGCACATGGTTCACACCCGCCCAGCCTTGTCCCGTACCCATATAGTCGCGATCCTGCACGAGCAGATCGACGGTCTTGATGCTGTCGTAGAGGATGCCGGTGGACCAGCAATTGTGCGGCCCGGAATCGGCGTAGGCGGCCTCGGAAAAGCAATCCAGATAAACATTGGGGCCGGTGTTCTGGTAGCCGGTGATGAAATCGTGGCGGCCCTTGCGGGAATAGCAGCGCTGCACCAATACGCGCTGTCCATTGATGGGAAAGGAGTAGCGCCGCCCGCCGGTGATGGTCGAGACGGGATCGAGGTTGGCGCAATCCTCCACCGTGATATGGATGGCTGGATCTTCGGTCGAGACGGTTCCGCCCGCAAAGTAGCGGCCGGTCACTTGGCGAACCCAGCAGTTTTCGGCCAGGCTAACCCGTCCTTCGCTATTCGTCCTCGAAAACAGCCAATTTCGGGAGTGTGACCACCTTTCCGCCCTTTATTTTCGGGGGTCTGTTCCTGAAAACAGGCTGTGGGGCAGACCTTGCCAGTTGACGGCTCGTTTTTCTGT
>JBGSLE010000429.1:0-10978 GCA_041740875.1 Pontiella sp.
GCGTGAAAAGCACCATGAAGAGGCCGGAGATCGGAAGCGCGAGGTAGACGTGGCCCATCTTCCAGCCGAGCGCGGGCGTCGTCTGCTCCATCGCCAGCGCATCGGCAACGACGCGGCCGCCGCCGTAAAGAAAGACCGCGCCGGCGAAAAAGAGGACGATCAGATGCGTTACGACTTCCATCAGCACGCGCGCTTCGGGATGGAATTTTTCCACGATAAAATCGATGCCCAAATGCCCCTTGGTGCCGAAGGCCACCGCCCCGCCGAGCAAGGTCACCCAGACGAGCAGGAACCGCGCAAGCTCCTCGGTCCAATTTGCCTGCCCGCCCATGGCGTAGCGGGTGAAGACGCCCCAAACCACATCGAGCACCAGCAGGCCGACCGCGACGATGAGCACAAAATCAAGCGCCGACGTCATGGCCTTCCTGCACGCAACCAAGGCCCGCAACATCACTTCACCTCGGTGATTTGCCGGAGCAGTTCGCGAACGTCCGGATTCTCGATGTTTTCGAGCATCGGCGCCACCTTGGCGGCGAACGCGGCCGTATCGACCTCGTAGACCGCAACGCCTTCCTCCTTGGCGCGCTCGAGCGACGCGGCGGTTTCCCGGCTCCACAGCTCGCGCTGGAACGCCATCGATTCTTCGGCCGCCTGCCGCAACCAGGCCTGCATTTGCGGATCGAGCTTGTCCCACACCTTGGTGGAGACGAGCAGCATGTCGGGCACGCGGGTATGGCCGTCGAGCGTGAAATGCTTGCAAACCTCGTAGTGCTTGTTGGAGGTGAAGCTGGGGGGGTTGTTTTCCGCGCCGTCGACGGTGCCCTGCGCGAGCGCCGAATAGAGTTCGCCCCAGGCGATCGGCGTCGGCGCGCCGCCCATGGCCTTGACCATGTCGATGGCGGTCTTGCTGCTCATGACGCGGATCTTGAGCCCCTTGAGGTCGTCGGGCGTGCGGACCGGCGTGTCCTTCGTGTAGAAATTGCGGCTGCCCGCGTCGTAGTAGCAGAGCCCGCGCAGGAACTTGCTTGCGCCCTTTTCGAGCAATGATTTCCCAATCTCGCCGTTCAGGACCTGCCAGTAGTGGGTCTCGTCGCGGAAGATGTAGGGCAGGCCGAAAACCGACATGGCCGGTATAAAGCTTTCCATCGTGCCGACGGAGGTCTTGGTCATGGCCAGCGAGCCGTTCTGCAGCTGCTCGATGCATTGCGTTTCGGATCCGAGCACCGAGCCGGGATAGATGTCGATCGTCGCACGGCCACCCGACAGCGCCTCCAGCCGCTGCTTCATGAACTCCATCGCCTTGTGTACCGGATGGCCGGTATCGAGGCCGTGGCCGAGCTTCAGCACCAGCTGCCCCTGGCGTGCGGAACCTCCGGCCTGCTGGCCGCGCAGGAACAAGGCAAAACCGGCCGACGAAAGCATCGCCCCGACCAGCAATCCGCCCACAAACATTGAAACGCCCTTATCCATACCCCGTCCACCCATTAGCATTGGTTCAAACGTTTGAGGTTAGTGGAACCCGCATATTTTTCAACCCCGATATCCGCCTCTTTGCGCCTCAGGCCGGCATCAGTCATCCACCGTCTCAACCAGACCGACGGCATCCAGATCATAGTCTGTGTAGGTCTTGAAATCCCCTCGATTCCACAGGACGACCCGCCGGGATCCATCGCGCAGCACCACCGGCCGGATATTGCGGACGGGTGAATTCCGAGTGACGGCTTCCCACTTAATGGTGCCGATGCCGTCGTTCGGGCCGATCCTTGCACGATAGATTTCATGTTTGCTACCCGTGTCCTTGCCGGTGGATGGATCGATATCGGTTGAAATAAAAACGATCTCCGGATCCACAGGATCCAGAGCGACAAGCCCCGTGTAGCTGCTTTCCTTGGTGTAGAGGCATTTTCCGGCGTAGGCGATTTCGCGGTCGATCCACTGCTTCCCGTCCCAGGAGGCGATGCGGTAGCGGTGGTCATCGTTGGAGAGGTAGAGCGAATAGCCGATATGCGGATGGCCGTCTGCGTCGATGGCCATGGAACTGGTCCACGCGCTGTTCGGCACGCTTTCAAAGCCTGCCGGCTTGTTCTCGGTTTCGCTGCCCTTATAGATTTTTTCGGCCTCGCTGGGCAGAAGGGCTCCGTCCTTCAACGATTTAACGGGCGAGCCGTCGGCTTTGTAATAGTTTCCGCCGCGAAACGCGAAATAGTAGAGGCTGTTGCCATAGTTGCGGGGATGTGCGTCGGTGATGCTGACATGTATGGTATCCACCCCGTTGCCGGCATAGCGCGCGTAGGGGCGATGCCGGCCGCCGACTTCATTCTTGAAAAAATGGACCGGCTCGCTCCAGGTTTTACCGTGATCGGCTGAGGTCGCGAACGTCGGATTGAAGTCGATGCCGCGATAGAAGTTGTAGAGCTTCCCCTCGCTTTTCAACTCGTGGAGGTTCATGTAGGTGACCTTGTCGTTGGGATTCGGCAAATTTCGTTCCTGCCTGGATTCCTCGCTCCATTTCAACGGATCGGAGGGATCGGAAACGCGGACATAATGAAACCGGTCGCGGTGGTGCTTCGCATAGACCGCCAGCACGCTGCCGTCCGGCCGGACATGGAAGACCGGCGAGTTATGGTCGTCGCGATCGAAGTTGTCCTGCATCAGAACCGTGCCGAGCGGCTTGGCCTGCACCAAGTCGTAGATTCCGACCAAGGCCGGGCCGCTTCCATTGCCCTGCACCGCACCGATGAACAACTTGCCGTCGTGGATGATCGCGCGCGGATCCTGATACCAGCACCAGCCGCCGTTTTCCATGAACACCGTAAGGCCATGCCGATCCGCAGTGCGTTCGTAGCGGGCCGTTGAAGTGGCCGCGTTGGCCGCCACTCCAACAACACATGCGAACAGACCGAGAATCATGCCCTTCATTACTCCCCACCTTTCGCAGCTTCCATTTTGCTCCGCCAGTACGCGTTGATGGTATAGAGCGCCTTCGGGGAAAGCGGTTCCTGCTTTTTCGGCAACGCCGCCTGGAAGCGGTTCTTGATTGCAAGGCTTCCGGGCATGTTCGCGAGGTTATGCCATTCGTTCGGATCGTTCGCCATGTCGTACAGCTCCTCGGAGCCATCTTCATAGACGATGTAGCGGTGCGTCCGGTCGCGCATGGAAATGTTTCCGACCCCATAGACGGATATCGCCAAATGGTTCCAGGGGCCGTCGGGGTTCTTGAGCAATGGCGCCAGGCTGTGACCATCGTTGTTCGGGTTTTCCGGCAGACCGCAGAGATCGAGCAACGTCGGATAGAGGTCGAGCAACTGAACCGGCGCAGTACAGGTTGTTCCTCCGGACAATCCCGGCACCTTGAACATGAGTACCGTACGGGTGTCGCGCTCCCAAATGGCTTGCTTGGCAAAACGGTTTTTTTCGCCGAGGTGGTACCCGTGGTCGGACCACAGCACCACAATCGTATTGTCCGCGTATTCGCTCTCGCGCAATGCATCCAGCACTTTTCCGATCTGGGCGTCCACAAACGAGACACAGGCGAGATAGGCCTGCACGATGTTTTTCCACTCTCCGTTTTCAATGGCCCACTCCGTCGTCGGCATCATCGGAACGTCGGCCACCCGCTGCCCCATTTCCGGCACATCGTCCAGGTCATCCGGCCGGTAAGGCGGCGTCTGGATCGATTCCAGCGGATGGAGGTCAAACCATTTTTCCGGCACATGCCACGGCACGTGCGGACGGCAGAAACCGGCGGCCAGGAAAAACGGCTTGTCATGGTGCTGCTTCAGCTTTTCCACCGCAAAAGCCGCCGTCTTGAAATCGGGCATCTGCTCGTCGCGTTCCGGGAAAGGCCCCCAGTCGGTCTGGGTTCCGGGCGGCAGGCCCATCGCGACAGGATTCCATTTCAGCGGTTTTTCCGGTTTCGGGCCGAAATCGCTAGCGCCCGCAAATTCGTCAAAGGTATTGGCCTTATCGCCCTGGTGATAGATCTTGCCGGCGCCCATGGTCTTGTAACCGTTGCGCTCGAACCAGTCGGGCATGAAGACCGAAGCCGCCGCAGCGGGATGGGCGTTCTTGATTTGCGCATCGTTGATCTGCAGATAGATCCCGGTCGAGGAGGGCGCAAGCCCGGTCATGATCGAGGCGCGCGACGGCCCGCAAATCGGCGCCTGGCAATGGGCATTGGAAAAGAGCATGCCCTCCCCGGCCAGACGGTCGAGGTTCGGCGTTTTTGCCTGGGGGTGCCCGCCCAGGCATCCGACCCAATCGTTGAGATCGTCCACCGCAATGAAGAGCACGTTCGTCCGGGGGGAGGCTTCCGCCTGCGGGCGCAACGCCGCACTCAAAACGCATAGCGCGGCGATCGCGATGGATGTTCTCGTACCCAAGGCTACTTACCTCCCACCAGCTTGTAGACCTCGCTGCCCGCCGCCAGGAACGCCCCGACGGCAAACACCTCGGTCTTGTCGGCAAAGGCCTCGCCGGGCGCGTCGCCAACCGGTTGCGCATAGCCGAGCAACCCTTCCGCAGTGACGCATTCCGTCAACGCATCCCACGCCTTGAAAACGACCGGCGCATACGTTTCACGATCCAGGATTCCGTTGTTCACGCCCCAGGCCAGGCCAAAGGTGAAGAACGAGGTACCGCTAGTCTCCTTGATCGGATAGCCCTCCATGCCGCCGAGCAATCCCATGCTCCAGGTGCCGTCTTCGCGCTGGCATTTCCTGACGCTTTCCGCCATCTGCTTGAAGAGATCGAGATAGAATGCGCGCCCTTTCCAGTCCGCCGGCAAATCGGGGATCATCAGCGCCAACCCGCCGAACACCCAGCCATTCCCCCGCCCCCAGAACAGTTTTTTCCCGTTCGCCTCGCGCCGGGAGAAAAAGCTGGAGTCGCGCCAGAAGAGATGCTCTTCCTTATCCCACAGCAGGTCGTAGGTGGCGTGGTATTCCCGGTCCATGAAATCGAGGTATTTCTTCTCGCCCGTAATCTTCGCCAGCCGCGCCCAGACCGGCGGCGCCATGAAGAGCGCATCGCACCAGCCCCAGCGGTTGTGCGCATCCGTGGGTTTCTCCGTCCACTTCAGGGTTCCGGCCTTCGGATTTTCCAGGATCCAGTCGAACCGCTCCTGGGTGGGCCGCAGCATCGCCTTGTCGCCAAATTGGCGGTAGAGGTTGAGCCAGGTTTGGCCGACCGCGTGGTCGTCGGCGTGGTACGGACGCCCGTGCAACTTCCAGCCGTTGCGCGCGCCAATCATCTTCAGCCAATCCGTGTACTTTGCCGGCTCATCGGCCACTTTGCTCCACTCGTACATGCCGGCATAGAGCGCCCCGCAATTCCAAACGAGGTCGTGGTATTTTTTCCGGGCCTTGGGAATATTGCGGGTTCCGTGCGACAACGCCCGGTACTGGCCCATCTCCTCGAAGGTGGCCACCTGCCAGTCGGCCACCTTTTTCGTCACTTCCTTCACCTCGTCCGGCGAAGGCGCCGCCCACACACTTGCCGAAACCGCGAACAAAACCGACGTTACCGCTGCCTTCATTTCAAATCCTCCATCGTGATGTGGTCCATGTCGTCGAAGCGCTGGTTTTCCCCGCCCATCGCCCAGCAGAACGAATAGGCCTTCGTGCCGCAGCCGGAGTGGATCGACCACATCGGCGAAATAACCGCTTGCCCGTTGGATACGGCGAGGTGCCTGGTTTCATCGCCCGGCCCCATCATGTGGAAGACCCTCGAATTTTCATCGAGGCCGAAATACAGGTAGACCTCGGTGCGCCGCTCGTGCGTGTGGCACGGCATGGTGTTCCAGACACTGCCCGGCTCCAGCACGGTAAATCCCATCACCAGCTGGCAGCTCCGGATCCCGTTTTCGTGGATGTACTGGTAGATCGTGCGCTGGTTGGCATTTTCCGCCGACCCCAGCGTGATGGCCTTGGCTGAGGCCTTTTTCGCGTGCTCGGTCGGATAGGCCGCGTGGGCCGGATAGCTGACCAAATGGAACCGCGCCGGATCCGAGGCATCCGCGCTCGAAAACGAAACCTCCTTCGATCCGCGGCCGATATAGAGCCCGTCGAGGTTTTCCATGCGGTAGGCCACGCCATCGACCGCTACCGTTCCGCTTCCGCCAATGTTCAGGACGCCGACTTCGCGCCGCTCGCAGAAATAGTTGGAAGCCAGCTCCTTGCCCGCTTCCAACGCCAGGCTTTCTACGGCCGGAACCGCCGCACCGACGATGGCGCGCTCGACCTCGCAATAGAGCAGGTTCAATTTTCCCGGCTCGAACAGATCGATGAGGAAAGCCTCGCGCAGCTCCCGGGTGGTCATGCGCTGGTATTCGTTTTTCCCGACGGTATATCTCACATTCATTCTAATTCTCCGCCATGCGCGCCGCGATTTGCCCCAGATGCTCGTTCCAGTCCTTGGCGGTTTTGATTTCGCCGGCTTTTTCCCAGCCATAGCCCGCAAGGAATTCCACCTGCCCCTGCGCATCGGCGCGAACAATGAACAGCGCATGGCTCTCATCCGCTTTCGGCGACTCGATCAACTGGAATTCCGCAATGCGCGCAGGATCGATCACCACGCCCGTGCCGAGCCCGAAACCCTCGATGGTTTCCCAGCAGGCCATCCAGCCGTTGGCGATCTGCTTTGAAACGGCCGCCTTGCTGTCGTGCGTCGTAATTCCGATGCAGACCGGCAGGCCGGCGGCGATGGCGCCATTCTTCGTAAAGACCGAACGCACATGGAACAGGCGGCTGCCAAGTTCGATCGTGATGGTTTTTTCCTCGCCGTAGACCACGCCGCCGATGTCGCGCTCGTAGGTGAGCTTGAACGCGGATTTGGCCGGGGTGCATTCCAGCACTTCGTGCTTCACGTAGGTTTCAAGCGGCTCGCGGTTCCCGTTGAGCCAGATCCCCGTTCCACCGCATCCGGCGGAGGTGCCGACGTGGTACGGGTCGTTTCCCTCGCCGTGGTCCTTGTGGTACGACTTTTCATTCATCTGCCCGTACCACTTGTCGATGACCGGGTAATCGACGCGCTTGAGCCAGCAGTCGATTCCGCTGTTTTCCGGCTTGCTCCGCAACGCCGGGCCATAGGCGCGGAAGGCGACCTTGTCGTTTTCCCACGCAAAGTCGTCCGCACGCTCGGGAACGAAGCGGCAGTAGGTTTTGGGCTCGGCGGTTTCCGCAACGGCGCCGGCCAAGGCCAACAGCCCGAACGCGGCCAGGGCCGCCCACGCATGTTTCGATTTCTTTTTCATAGGGGTACAACGTGCCTACACTAGCCGGTCCGCGCAACGGGTTCGTTCAATAAATTTTACATTTGTCCAAATATGAACATTATCGCCGCATGAACCACTACCATATTCCCAACCTTGGCAAAGCGTGCGCCGTGCTGGAACGGGTGGCCGACATCCCCGGCGGATGCCTCTTGAAAGAGCTTTCGGCAACGCTCGGAATCCCGCGGACCACCGTGTTGCGCATTACCCAAACCCTGCTGGAAGCCGACTTCCTGGCCCGGAAGGACGACGGTAGATTCACCCTTGGCAGCGCCGTGGTACGACTCGGCGTGAGGGCGCTCGACAACCTCGACCTGCGCGGCTACGCGCGCCCCGTGCTCCAGGTGCTTTCATTCGAAACCAACGAGTCGTCGCACCTGGCCATGCCCAATGGCAACCAATCGATGCTGGTCGAGGTGGCCGACAGTCCGCATCCCTTGCGCATCGCCGCCCGCCCCGGCACCCTCGTCGATCTGCACTGCTCCTCCACCGGAAAGGTTTTCCTGGCCTTTGCCTGCCCCGACCCCGGAGCGTTTTGCCGGCAACTGGATCTTGCCACACACACGCCAAACACCCACACCTCCATCGGGGCGGTGCTGAACGGCATTGAAGAGACCCGCAGACAAGGCTATGCGATCGACAACGAGGAATACGCCCCCGGCGTGCGTTGCATCGCCGCGCCCGTCGCCAACGCCTTCGGCAAGACCATCGCGGCTGTCGGCCTCACCGCCTCCACCGCCACCTTCACCAAGGCAAAGATCCCGGCCATGGCCGAAAAGATCAAAAAAGCCGCCGCCGAAATCTCCGCCCGGCTCGGCCATGCCGGCTAGGCGAATGCATGGAACCACATTAGCGTTGTTGATGGAGGCGGCTTTGCTAGATTGCAGACCATGAAGCGGCGGCAAACAACCATTCTATACGCCTTGGCATGGATCGCCTTCGTGGCTTTTTCAATGACTATGTTCCCCTTCTGGCGGATCGATGTGCTCATACCAATCATTGGTCTTGTTGGGATCGGGTGCTGGATCTATGGAAGAACGACTGCTCTTTCACATCTCCTCCTATCACTCGGATACCATTTTTTTATAAGTATATATTACTTTGATATTTACGATTATTACCGATCTGCGCCATTAGGAGTTTTTGTTTGCATTATAGTTATATACCTGACTGGATTCTTCCGCGCGAACCTCGACGCCATCAAGGCGACCAACGAGCAACTCGACCGGACGGTGGCCGAGCGCAACGCGGAGCTGGACCGGCTGACCCGCCAACTGCTTGAACGTTCGGAACACCACCGGGTCGTCCGCGGACAGGAACTGCACGATGAGATTGGCCAGCAGCTGACCGGCATCCGACTGTTTTGCTCCGCCATGGCCGAACAGCTGAGTGCCGAGAAAAACACCAACGCGTCGCTGGCCTATTCCCTGAAAAACCGTGCCGGGGTGGCACACAACCTCGTCCGCCGGGCGGCCCGGGCATTGTTCCCCCTCCGGATTCGGGAAACCGGACTTCAGCCCGCGCTTGAAGAACTCGCCGCCTGCTTCAATGAACTCTACAAGACCGACTTTACCGTCGCGGTCAGCGGCACCCTGCACTCCATCCCGCACGAAACCGCGCTCCAGTTGTACCGCATCTGCCAGGAGACCGCGCTGGCGGTCGTCGACCGCTCCCCCGATGTGCGCATAAGGATTCAAGCTGCCGTGAACAATGGCTGGAGCACGGTTTCGCTCCGCCACGATGGCCCACCGCTAGGTTCCGGCATCGGCGGGGCCGAGACTGCTCAACTGATCAACTACCGCTTGCGTCAGATCCATGGAACTGTCGAAACCGCCATGGACGATTTCTCCTCCGAAACGCTTGCATACACCGTTCCCATAACAGCCGGCCATCCCGCATGAAGCCACGGGAAACAACCTATTTGCTGGCATGGACGGCCTATGTGGCGCTCAGCCTCACCCTTTTCCCCCATCTGAGCATCCCCATCATGCTGGTCTCCATCCCGCTGACGATGCTTGGCGGCTGGCTCTACCGCTATCCGGGAGCGATCGCAACGGTTCTCCTAACCGTTCCCTACCATTATTTCATGCTTTCCTTCCATTCCGACGATCCAGCCATTATCCGGGAAGCCTTCAATCCGTTCGGCATCGGCCTTCAGCTTTGTTTCTCCTGCTCAACCGCCTTGCTCAAAACGACCCGGCAACGATTGGAAAAGCTCAACGCATCCCTTGAACAGCTGGTGGAGGAGCGCACGCGCGAGCTGCGCCAGCTCGCCGATTACCTGGTTGAAGCCGACCGGCTGGAACAGCAAGGCGTCATCGCCAACCTCCTCGCGAACCCGCAAAAACATCTCAAAGCAATGACCGGCCTCAGCCGCCTGCTGCTGAAGCACCTTGAAACCTCCATGCACCCCAAGGCTGGACAGGCCGAAGAAATCGCCATGGTCGTCGACATGTGCCTTGCAAACCTGCGAACCATGGAGAACGGCGCCATCACCATTTCCGCAACTTCATGCGGCGCGGAACAAGCCATCCGCCAGATGGCCATGCAGATCGGACAGCTCTCCGATGTCGATTGCTCGGTTTCGGAGGGTGGGTGGGGACAAATCGATCCGGACAAACACCACCACCTTTGCCAAATCGTCCACGAAGCCGTCACCAACGCCCTGCGCCATGCCTCCCCGTCCCGGATCGATATCGGCATCACCGACTCGGCCGGAAACCTGACCGTCTACATCGAGAACGATGGCGCGCGGATGCCCGAGGTTCCGCAAGAAGGCATGGGATTGCCGCTCATGCGCTACCGCGCGGCCAAGATCGGCGCCACGCTCTCCATCTGCACCGGCGAGGGCCGGAACGTCCGGGTCGAATGCATCCTTCCCCCCAAGGCAGAACCAACCAAAAGTCCGGGATGAGCCTCGCTGGTTGCCAAGTGCCTTGTTGTGCTTGCGTGCGTGCGCCGGAGGACATAGGCTCGCCCCATTAAACGGAGATTTGCATGAACGACCTCTACAAGGAACTGCTCGCCAGGATCGGCGAGGATCCGAACCGCGAAGGATTGCTCGATACGCCCGACCGCGCGGCCAAGGCGATCGAATTCCTCACCCGCGGATACCGCCAAAAGCTCGAAGACGTGGTCAACGGCGCCATTTTCACGGTGGAAGACAACCACATGATCATCGTCAAGGACATCGAGCTTTACAGCCTGTGCGAACACCACATGCTGCCCTTCTTCGGGAAGTGCCACATCGGCTACATTCCCGAAGGCAAGGTGCTCGGAGTCAGCAAGCTCGCCCGCATCGTCGACCTCTTCGCCCGCCGCCTGCAAATCCAGGAGCGGCTGACCAACCAGGTGGCGGGCTCGCTCATGGAAATCCTCGCTCCCGAAGGCGTTGGCGTCGTGATCGAAGCCCAGCACCTGTGCATGATGATGCGCGGGGTTGAAAAGCAGAACTCCTGCATGGTCACCTCGGCCATGATCGGCAGCTTCCGCCGCGAGGCATCGACCCGGAACGAATTCCTGAAGCTGATCGGCAAATAAGCTACGGCTCGATCCAGCCGCCGCCCAGCACTTCGCCATCTTGGCAGAAGACCGCCGCCTGGCCGGGCGTCAGCGCAAACTGGGGTTCGTCGAACTCGACCACCGCCCGGCGGCCTTCCGCGAACCGCACGGATGCCGCCGCGCCCTTGCTGCGGTAGCGCGGCTGCA
>JBGSLE010000430.1:0-2788 GCA_041740875.1 Pontiella sp.
AGCAGCTGCATGGCGCGTTCGCGCGGCGCGCCGCCCTTCGCGACCAGCGACGGCACCAACACGTTTTCCAGCACCGAGCATTGCGGCAGCAGATGGTGCAGCTGGAAGACAAACCCGATATGGGTGTTGCGGAAATGGGCGGTCTCCCTTTCGTTGAGCGCGAGGAGGTCAACACCATCGAATTCGACCGTCCCTTCATCCGGGCGGTCCAGCGTTCCCGCAATATTGAGTAGCGTGCTCTTACCGCAACCCGAGGGTCCGGTGATCGCCACGCTTTCGCCGGCCGCAACCGTAAGATCGGCTCCGGACAAAACCGGCGTACCCGCGCCGTAGCCCTTGGAAATTCCATTCAATCCAAGCAATGCGCTCATGGACACTCCTTCTTGCCAAATGCCGAAACCGTCCCGTCGTCCGAACCGACCACCACCAGGCCGCCGATGAGCGCCGGCGAGGAGATTTCGTCGCCCACCGCCTTCGACCAGAGCTTGGTTCCATCCGCCAGTCGCAGCAGGTAGAGCGTGCCGTCCGCCACCACCGCCACCTTGTCCGCAGCCACCACGGGCGAACTCGGCAGGCCGCCCGTATCGAACACCCAAACCACCTCGCCCGTCGCCTTGCCGACGGCACGAACCAATCCATCGTCGGAGGAATAAACCACCAGCGCCTCCGCAACGGCGGGCGTCGCGAAGGTTTGATCCTGCGACTCGCCGCGGCTCCAAAGGATTTCGTCTTTTGCCACATCGGCGCACAGCAGGCGTCCATCGCGCGTGCCGAAAAACGCCCGGTTGCCTTCGAGCGCCACGCCCCCGGCAATCTGGCCGTCGCCCCCCACCTCGATATCGTTCAGATGGAGTCCTGCGGCGGAATAGCAATGCAGCGCCGCCAGGCAGCTGCCAAAGACAATCCGCCCTCCTCCAATCCCCGGCGATCCATCGCACCGCTCGACCCCGTCCGTCTTCCAGCGCCTTTGGCCCGTACCCATTTCCACGGCATGCAACGCCCCCTCCGACTGGTCCAGCACGACGAGGGTGTTTTCCTCCAGCCGGTTCGGCGATCCGGCGAGGATCCCGCCGGTTTCATAGCGCCATGAGGTTTCGCCGCTCGCTGCATCGAGGGCAAAGAGGGTTCCGCGCGAACTGCCGGCAAAAACCCTTCCACCGCCGCACGCCAGCGGCGCATCGAAACGTTCCTCCACCACCTGCCCCGCGCTGTTGGTCCGTGAAAAGCTTTTTTCCCACGCGAGCCCGCCCGTCAAATCCAGTGCAAGCACCCGGCCTTTTTTGGCCGCGAAAAAGATCCGTTCGCCGTCCGACACCGGCGTGGAGGAGACGGCCCCGCCCGCGTTGTAGCGCCAAAGCAGTTCCGGCTGTTCCGGCAGCGCCACCGTAGCCACGCCGCGCAAATCCGCTCCGCCGTGGTAGGTCGGCCACGTTCCTAAAAGCGCGGTTGCGCAACAGATCAATAGCGTCGTCATGGAACCAGCTTCCGGTAGATCGCGATCGTGTCCCGCGCCATCGTCTCCACGCTGAACCGTTCAAACACGGCCGTACGGCCATTCTCTCCCAACCGCCGGGCCAAGGGAGGATTGGAAAGCAGTTCCCCCAGCGTTTCCGTCAGCTTGTGGTAGATCAGGCCACCGCCCGTGGCTTCGATGATTTCCGGGAACGCGCCGGCCGCCGGCTGGACGACCGGTACGCCCGCCGCCATGGCTTCGAGAATGTACGACCCAAACGCCTCGCCCTGCTCCACCGGTACGCACAGGATCGATATCGATTTCAAAAACTTCTGCCGCTGCGGCCGGTCAAATTCCACGATGAATTCCGCGTCCTTTTCAAAACCCGCCTGCGCCAGCTTTTCCCGCTGCGCGTCAATGCAGGCCAGATCATCGCCCACCGCGCCGCCGGTCGCCTTCAGTTTCAGCCGCGCAAACTGAGGCGATTGTTTCAACGCGATGAACGCATCCACCAGCTTTTCCAACCCCAGCGTTGCGTTCATGCGCGAGAGGTAGCCCAGCACCGGCGGGTCGAAATCCATGAACGCCTGTTCGTATCCCGCAAGGTCGATGCCGATGTGGACGACATCGATCAACCCGCGCGGCATCTTCAGACGTTTGGCCATGCGGTCCGCATACCAGTTGCTCACCGCCACGAAACGATCCACATCGCCCGTCCGCGCGCGGATCGCCTCCCAGCAGGCTTCGTTGTACGGCGGAGGGATCGCGTCGAGCCATCCATCCTCGTCCTGCAGCGAACAGACGACCGGCACCTTCAGCCTGGCCTTGATCTCGGCGGCGAGACCGATCAGCAGCGCATTGGAGAGATGCACCACGTCGGGCTTTTCCTCCTGCGCCAGCCACTCCACCAGCCGCCCGACTTCCTTGGCTTGGTTCCCCCGCGCCCCCTCCAACATCGAAAACGTCATGGGGCCGAGTTGGCCGGCGTCGGTCGTCCCCTCCATTTTCGCCGCGCGCCGGAGCATCCATTTCGTGTCGAAGAACCGATCGAGCCAGCGCGGTGTCTTGCGGAAAAAGGGGTGCTGCTGCTGGAGCCAGACGTTGATGCCGCCGAAGAATACCGGAGCCCCGCCCTGCACCGGGTCGCCGTCGGTGAACATCGGCAGGTACATCGGCACCATCACGACATCCTCGCCCGCCCGACGCAGCGCCTGCACCAGCGCGCCGTCGCGCATGCAGTTTTGGCAGTAGAACGTGCCGCCCGATCCCGGAACTATATGTACGACCTTCATCGTTCCTCAGCATCCCTAAAAGCCAGCGCGCCGGTCGGACACG
>JBGSLE010000431.1:0-7610 GCA_041740875.1 Pontiella sp.
CGGCATCGCCGTCGGTGAGGTAGTTTGCGCCCCAATACCCTGGCGTGGTCGTGCTGGAGACCCAGCTTCCGGCCAGCGTGAAGGCCGGCGCCGGATCGCCGTTGTCCACCACCGTGCTGCCCGGCTCGTTGGTGGCGGCGACGCTATAGTTGATCTGCTTGGCGGCCGAGGTGGCGCGTTCGCCAGAGGTTGTCGTGACGGTTGCGTAAAGGGTGTTCAGGCCCACCGGCAGGTTGCCGACGGAGAGCTGGTAGGGCGCCTGCGCAACCTGTCCGAGCGAAACGTCGTTGGCAAAGAACTCCACGTTGGCGACGACCGCTGCGTCCAGCGATACGGTGGCGGCCAGCAGGACGGGCGGATTGGTGACGGTTCCGAAGGTGGCCGATGGCGAGGTCAGCGCGACCGTACACCATTCGCCCGCGCCGGTGTTCACGTAGGCGGGGGTGGAGACGATGTCGCGGTAGATCACGCCGGTGGCGTTGACGGTGTCGTCGCCATTGAAGAGCGTCATGTTGTTGCCGCCGAAATTGTAGTACGCGTAGCGCTCGATGAACGACAGGCTTTCCAGCATGGGCAGCACCGCCGCGAGATAGGCTTGGTGCTGGGCGGCCGTGGTGGTTTCGTCGTTGTCGCGGTTGAATTCCGTCAGCCAGATTGGGCGCTGGTATTTGGCGTACTCGGCCTCGAGCCAGGTTTTCAGGGCAGAGGCCGTGGTCTTGTTGTAGTTGTGGACGCAGACGAAATCGACGCGCAGGCCGGCCGCGTCGGCCTTGGTCATGAAGTTCTGCAACCAGTTGTCGCCGTTCGCGCCGTCGGTGCGCGAGGGACTGCCCAGCCGCAAACCGAGCTTCAGCGCCTTCGGCCAACGCGCGATCGCCTCGTCCACGGTCAGGTTGCCCTGGTCGGCGCTCATGGGTTCGTTGAAGCAGAGGAAATGGGTCTGGTGGGCTCGCGCGCGCACCTCTTCCCAGCGGAAATCCTTGTCTTGCGCGGCACCCTTGATCATCGGCACGAATTCCTGGTCGATGGTCGAACTGCCGGTCGGCTCCCATTCGTATTTCCAATAGGCGCCAATGTTCTTCACATGTGTCGCGTTCGATCCGCCCCACCCTTTCTTGGCGATCCAGCGCCACGGCAGCACGCGCATCCAGGAGACCTTGTTGTCGAGTTCGGGCGGCAGGTTTACCAGCAGGTCCGCCTCGGTTGCGACATAGACCTTGCTGTACCCCAGCCCGGCGGCGTCTTCCGCAAGCGTCACCTGGTAGCCCTTCTTGAGCAGGAAGGAGCTGAGTTGGTCTTCCTTCGCCCAGTAGGAATAGACATCCTGCTTGTCGTCGAAGAGGCCGAACGCGCTGGTTCCGACGGATAGCCCGCCCTGCGTGATGGCCACCGAGCTCAGGACGCTGCCGCAAATGTTGCCGCCATCGCCGCTGGTCGAGACGAGGCCGAAATAGACCGTCTCCGGCATCGCGATGGTGGTGGCCGTGCTGATCTGGGTCCACGGCCCTGCGGCGCTGTCGATCGAATAATAGGAGGAAAAACTGTTGCCCGACCGCACCAGGCGCACGAACTTGTTGGTCGCCGTCCCGCCAACATTTCCGCCGACCACCGCGTTCTGCCCGGCGGTCGTCCGGTAGATGCGCGCCACCTGGTTGTCGGCGCGTTGCGACACCATGATGAAGCGCGCGTTGGCGGCCAGCGACTCGCGGATCATCACGCCGCCCTTTTCAATGTTGGTGGCGGCACTGGAATCGGCATCTTCGACGCTGTCCACGCGGGCGATGATCTCGCCGTCGCCCGTCAGGCTGCGGTAGACGAAATGGAACTGGTCCGACGCGGTGGCGGCGATGCCGCCCCAGCCCCGCACCGTGTATTTCGTGGTGGAGTTCTTCGCCGTGCTACCCACCGCGATCGCCCCGGAAAAGCCCGGCGCATAGTTGCTCTGCGCGCCCTGGAGGTTGGGCAGGTCGAACGCCTTCATCGCGATGTTGGAAGGCGGTTTCGACCGGATCACCGCGCCATTGTAGTATTCGCGGATGTACACATTGGTGTCCTCCACGGCCGCCGCGCCATTGACGGTGAAGCGCGTCAAATAGGTGCCGTCGATGCCGCTGGGCCGCCGGTTCTGGAAAACCACGAAGCAGTCGGACGATTGCAGGTCGATGACGCAATTCGTGAGTGGATCGCTGCCGTACAGCGTCAGCTCCGACCGGCCCTTCATGACCACGTTTCCGCCGCTGACGAATTCCGTCAACACCTTCGCATCCGTCATCGCCATGGGGGCGCTGGCGTCCAAAAAAATACCGCGTCGGCTGGTGGCGGACATGCGCAACACCGCATGGCTGATCCAGAGTTCGCCGCTGCCCATCAGCAGATTACCGGATGCGCCGGAGCCTCCCCCCGGCATGCCGGTGCGGATGTATAGGGATTTATTCACGGCAATGTTTGCATCGATGGCACCTCCGGGTGGAACCAGTCCCGTGGCCGGATCGATCCAATTCGCCTCGTTGAATAGGCTGGACGCGTCGCCGCCGTTGCCGGGTGCCCATTCAAGGCTTGGCGCGGCCGCAATTGCTACCGAAGCGGCGGCAAGGAGCAGCAAGGCAACCACCGTGGATGGATGCCCCGCTTTGCCGACGAAATGCCGCATCGCCCGGACAGGCGTGTTGCATCGAACGCTGGTTTGAATCTTCATGACCGCCTCCTGCTAAAACTCACTAACGGCTTCTTACCGCGCACAACCGGATTGAACAACCAAATATATCCTTTAATTACCCGGGTTATCTAAACCAAGACGACCTCGCGGATCCCCAAGCGGCAACTCCGCGTAAACAGCCATTACTGCGGCGGCACCAGGCCGGGTTTTTTCGAGGCCAAGGCCTCCCGCATCGCCTGGGCCACCTGGGCCGCCAGTTTTTCGTAGCCCGTTTTCGTATAGTGGACGTCGCCCCCAGTCCTGGCCATTTCCGGTTTGAACGACGTGGTAAGCGCATGCAGGTCGTTGATCCGGATGCCGTGTTTTTCCATGATCTTTGCCGCCGCGGCGTTGTATTTGACCTCGTCGCCGACGAACCGCCCCGCCTCGCCTTCCGGCACGGACGTGGTCGTGGCCCAGATCAAGACCGCACCGGTTTTTTCCAACCGCTGAACGATCGTTTCAAGGTTCCGCGCATAGTCCTCCAGCGGGACGCTGATGGTTCCCTTCACCTTGTCGCGGTTGCCTTGCACCTTGGCGTCGGGGTGGCGGTAGCAGAGGTCGTGCAACCCAAAGTTGAAGTGGATGACATCCCACGCATCCTTTCCGAGCCACGCGTCCAGCTCGGCGACTCCCTTTTTGGTGTCGCCGCAGTTCACCTTGACCCGCCGGACGTTTGCCTGGCCGGCCAGCAGCTTGGCCACGGGCGGCGTGTAGCCGATGGAGATCGAATCGCCAATGATGAGGACCTTGGGCAAGGCCGGATCGACGGCCCCGTTTTGCTCCAGCCCCTTCTTATCCTCCTCGGGCGTGTAGAATTCACCCGGTGAAGCCGCCTGCAAACCGGAACATGCGCAACATGCCGCCACCCAATACATCCATTTTTTCATTTGATATCCTTTCATCCTTTGACCGCAAAAAAACGGCATTCCGCCGCCGGCATCCCTTATTCGCCGACAAACACCCGCTTGACCGCCTCCAGATAGCCGTACCCGTAGCGGTTGCACGGTTGCAAATAGCTGGTTTCGGTCCACTCGTTCCAACTGTTGACCGTGATTAGCGGAGCGCGGCCGGGGCGGGCATCGACGAAGGCCTTGGCCTCGCGCAGCGCCTGCTCGAAATTCGCGGGGGTGTTGTTCTTCACCACCGCGCCGAGCCGCTGCGGCGTGCGCGGGCTACTGTCCCAGCCGACCGAAATGTGCGGATAATAGATTGCCTTGTAGCTCGTCTCCACGGCCGCCCACTCCTTCAGCACATCCTGCATGACCAGGTTATAGTCGCGGTTGACATCCACGAAGTGGCAGAATTGGTAGTGCGTCATCGAGTCAAACCCCAGCGTTTCCACGACCTCCTGCTGCGTGCCGATGTTGTCGCCCGCGATCCCGGAGAGGCTGTTCTTGCCGTGCCTGCGCATCGAGAGCTGGAGCTCGACGCCCGGATATCCCGCCTTCTTGACCTCCTGCCGGAACCAGTCGAGCGCCGCGCGGGTGGCGTCGACGCCGCCGAGCCCTGCCACGAGCTGCTCCAAATCATAGATCATGAAGACCGGCTTGCCGCCGATCTTGTAGTACGAAGGATGGCCAAAATAGTTTTCGATCCAGCGGCGGGCGATCTTCTCGAACTCCGGACGGTCGACGCTCCCGCGCCAGATGAGCGCCTTGTTTTTCCGGGAGGCGGCATCGTCCGCGTTGCGCCGGTCCCACATCAGGTTGACGTCGTGGTTCGCCCACATCAGGTAGAATTTCACGCGGTCGTTGTTGCGCGCCTTGAGGTATCCATCGTTCAGGCACGACTCCAGGAACGGCATGCCGTCGTACCAGTACCAGTCGTAGATGAAGACGTTGACCCCGTGGTCCGCGGCGGCGGCGATCTGCATCTCCATCACGTAGCGGTCGGATTCGTTCACATATCCCCAGACCGGATGCCGCGGCTGTTCGTGTCCATCGAAATGGGGCGTGTTCTTCATCACCGTCTCCCACTCGCCGATGCCCATCGGCCAGAAAATCTTCGCCCGGTCGTCCGGATGGTACGACGGCCAAACGAAGGCCGCAATGTCGTAGGTTTTTTTGGGCGGAACCTCCTGGGCAACCGCGGCCAGGCCGAAGGTTGCGGAGAGGATTAGCACGATCGTTTTCATGGATTCCTTCATCTATTCCTCCTTGCGTAAAGCCACCCTTATCCATCGCGCCGGGCGCTGGCCTTCACGGGCAAGGCGATATTGGCGCTCTGGTTTTCGTCGAACACAGCCAGATAGACCATCACGGGAATCCCCTGCGCGTCGGTCAAAACAAAGGGGCGTTCGACGCGCTTGGGTTTCCATACCGTGCCGTCGTCGAGGGGGATCTCCTTCTTCATCAGCACTGGATGGTCGGCGGGTCGCCAGCGCAGGCCATCCTGCGATGTGGAGAGCGCCAGGTCGCGGCTGCCCATGATGTGGCAAACCATGTAGTAGCACGCCTCTTCGCCGTCGTACCACAGGCTGGCATCTTCGGACTGCACGGTGTCGAACACCGGAACCTCCTCGAAATGGAAGGGCCCTTCGGGACGGTCGGACCGCCCGACAAGCTGGATGCGGAAGACCTCCTCCTTGGTGGCGTCGTCGCCCTTCATGACCATGGTGAACTGGCCGTCCCGGTAGACCACGGCCGGGTTCACGGCAATGTTCTTGAAGCGGCCATGCGGCGCAACCACCACCTCTTTCGCCCGGACGAACGGACCGGCCGGATCCGTGGCCACGGCCACCCCTATGCACTGCGAATTGCGGACCGCGCCCCGGTTTTTCTTCAGCCAATCGTCGATCGATGCAGGCGAACCGCTTCCCACCGGCAACGCCCCCTTGAGGTTGTTTGAAATGTAGTAGAGGCAAATCGTGTCGCCGGCCACGCAAACGTAGGGATTGTGGGCGTTAACCACGTCCCAGCCCTCCAGGTTGCGGCTGGCGATCACGGTGCCAGTGGTTTTGAACGGCCCTTCCGGCTTGTCCGCCACGGCATGGGCGATTTCGCAATGCGTCATCCAGCCGCCGAACCCGGTCTCCTTGGGCCAGCGGGCATAGTAGCCGTGGTATTTGCCGTCCTTCCACTGCATCACGGAAAAGCACCATGTCCAATAACCCGGATCCGCCAATATATGCTGCGCAAGTTTTTGCTCCCCGAAATGCGTTTTGACCGCCGCCGCGACCGGAACGGGCGAGACCGTCAGCGCGCCGGAACCCTCGGCATGGAAGGTCGCGCCCGCGAGGAGAAGCAAAACGGCCGCAGCCCTGATTCGAATTGGTTTCATCTCATCGTCCAATCTAGTTGTTGCCGGTTTTGCCCAGCAGTTTCATCAGTACCGGGTTCATGGCGTCCGCCCAGGCCTGGTAGCCCTGCGGGGTTGGATGCAACAGGTCGTTCATCATCGCCCGGGGGATCGTGCCGTCGTTTTCCGTAAAGGCGCCGGAAATATCCAGGTAGTGGATTTGCTTCCCGTCGGCGAAGCCGGAGATGATCTTGTTGACCGCGAGGTTGGTGAGGTGCCGCGGGTCCTGCGGCGTATTGCGGGGGAAGATCGCCAGCAGCAGGATTTGCGTCTGCGGCAGCTTTTTACGGAGCACGGAACAGATTTCCTTGATGGCTTCGGCGGTCTGTTCCGGCGTGTCCGAACCGGCATTGTTGGTGCCGATCATCACGACCGCGACCTTCGGGGAAATGCCGTCGATCTCGCCGTTTTGCAACCGCCACAACACGTGCTCCACCTTGTCGCCGCCAAATCCCATATTGATCGCGTTCAGCGGGGCGTAGTGCTTTTCCCATAGGTCGCTGTCCCACCAGTGGGTGATGGAATCACCGATGAAGACCAGCTCCGCCTTGCCGAGCGCCGCCTGTTGCTTGACCGCCTCGTGCCGCGCCATCCAGCCCTGGTTGTTCTGCTTGTATACGTGCGTTTCACGCGGGGCCGGTTCCAGCAAAGGATTTGCCGATTGACCCTGGGCCGCAAAGGCCGCCACCGAACAGAAAACCACCGCATATATCAGATGCCTCATCGCTTCTTCTCCTGGTTGTTGACCGTCCGCTACATCGCAATATGCAGCCGGACGAAAAATTTAATGTCATCGCCGAAGGGCGGGTCAAGTTCGATCTCGACGGTTTCAAATCCGGGGTTGTCCCAATCGATGGCCATGCTCACGTCGCCGGGCGGCAGCGTGCTCCACGTGGCGAGATCGGCCGAAACCTGGACGGTGTAGGCCAGCTCGTGGGTGCCGTCGGCGCGGCGCGGATAGCGGATGTGCAGGCGGTCGGTCTGGATATCGCTCTGGATCGACAGGCGGCCCGCGTCCGCGATCCAAGGCTGGCCGCCCATGGCGTATTCGAGCAGCAGCTTGCCGCCGTCGTGGTCGTCGTCGGCATTCCAATCGACGGTGGCGTTGCCGAAATACCGCCGCGCCCAGGCGCCCATCGCCTGGTTGGTGGCTTGGTAGATTCCAAGGATTTCGGTGTGCGAAAGGGCGCGATCGTAGAAGCGCAATTCGTCGATCGCGCCCCGGAAATAGCGGTTTTGGTTGTCGACGCCAACCATCGCCGGCCCGTTGTCGCGCGTATCGACCGCCTGCGCATCGACCGAACTCGGCGGGTCGGGCTGGCCATCGACATAGAGCGCCGCGTTGGTGATGTCGCCGCCGGGGAATGCCAGCGCGACGTGGTGCCACTGCCCGTCGTTGACCACGGCCGTGCCGATAAGGAAGCCGCTCGCCACCTCCTGGCGGATGCGCCCCGAACTGTTGATCGTGAACGACCATTTACCGCCGGCATCGCTCAAGGTGCCCCACCCCGCGATGGCACCGGTGGAATTGGTGTTGGCGGTGCGGATCCACGCCGCCTGGGTGCGCGGCGCGGCTCCGAGGATGCCGTTCCAGCCGGACACGATGCCGCGCTGG
>JBGSLE010000432.1:0-3545 GCA_041740875.1 Pontiella sp.
GCGCGGATGGCGTGGGCGGTCAGATCGGGGCAGCTGCGGTCGAACGGCAGCCTCCCCCACCCCTTGCAGAAGGTCGGCATGCCACCGTCGCGGTTTTGCAGATCCAGCAGCCAGCGGATTCCGCGTTCCGCCACCGCCGTATCGCAACCGAGCTGGTGGAGGGCGATCAACGCCGCCGCCGTATCGTCGGCGTCGGGCACACCGCCCTTTTCATGCGTCCAGCCCCAGCCGCCGGGCGCGGCATGGGTGAACGGGTGCTCCGTTTTCCACTGCACCGCCAGCAGGTGGGTACGGATGGAATCCTGTTGTTTGGCCGTCAAGTCCCCTTCCAGCGCCCGGGCAGCCAGCGACGTCACCCACGTGGAGAGATTGACGTCGATCGGCCAGCTGCCGTCGGGGCGAACCGTTCGCATTAGGAAATCAAGGCAGTTTTGCGTGACCGGATGGCCGCCGTATCCTGCGCCAACGAGGCTCATCGCCACAAACCCCGAGAGCGGGGCCGCTTCCAGGAATCCGCCGCTTTCCGGCTGGATGGAGCGGAGGATTTCCATCACGCGCGGAATGAGCGCATGGCGGTAGCGCGCAACGGGCGAGGGTTTCTTGGCGTGACGGACCAGCCCGATGGCGATCAGCGCCGGCAGGGCGTAGCTGACCACCGGCAGGCGCAGGAACCGGTAGAAGCGGTGCGGAAAAACCGCCAGTTCGAACGGGAGTTGCGGCAGGAGCGACCAGTCGTTTCCCAATTTTCCAGAGAGCATGCACATGGTCAGGATCGGCACCGAAAAGGTGCGATCCTTTCCGTAGAAGGCCAGGATCGAATCCACGACCTCGTTCGGCGTACCGGCCTCTTCATCCAAGGCACAGCGGCACAGCAGCGTCGTGGTGAAATTGCTCGGGCTTTCGGGGCTATCGCCCCAGCCCCCGTCGGGATTCCGGTTGGCCTTAAGCCACGCCAAGCCGCGCTCCGCGAGCTCCGCCCGCCCGCCCAGCTTCAAGGCGAACGCCGCCACCGCCGTCGCCAAGGCCGAACTCGACAACTCCCCCTCCCAAAAACCGGCGGGCGACCGCTCGGCCAGCAGGCGTTTCCGGGCGTTTTGAATGGCGGGTTCCAGATTCATATGCATCCAAGTATATCGTCTAGCTACCACGATCGTGGTAATCAGACGATATACTTTGGCTATTCCTCCATTAGGCAACCAATGCTCAACAAGGCATAAAAGGTGTATTCAACATCTTCGAATTGGTCGGCGGCATGCCCCGCAAAACCGCCGCTATCGCGCCACAGCGAGGAGACGTAGTCCAGGCAGGCACGCCGCCACTCCCCGTCTAGTCCGCCTTTGGCGTGGACGAGGGCGAAGAGCGCGGTGGCGGTGGAGAGCAGGTCCGGTTCGGCGACCTGGTCCGTCGGCGCAACGCCGCCGCCGGGACAAAAGCGGGCCCGCAGGCGTTTTTCGGTTGAGGGATCGGAGCGGCGGTTGACGATGAGGGCCGCCGCAAGGTTGGGGGTTGGATCGCCGGGTGAAACCAGCGGCGTTTCCGCCGGATGGCGGGTTTCAACCAGTTTGTCCTCGGCCAGCAGCGTTAGGAAAAGGTCGTAGGCAGATTCCGCGCGATGGTCGGCCAGCCGCCGTAAAAGCCGGTTGCGGGTGGCTCGGCGCATAGGAAAGGCCATCCGCAACCGAACGAGGCAGGCGAAGTGAACCAGGTCGAGGGTTCCGCCCGCGCCGAACGACCGGGCATAGCGCCACAGTCCCCAAACGGGAATGCGCGCACCCAGCGCCTTCAGGCAGGCGGCGGCAAAGACGGTGTAGTAAAGGTCTGACTCCGAACCCCGGCCACGAAACCCACCATCGGGGTTTTGCCGCGATAGGACGAACCGGGCGATTTCGCGGCGCGATCCCTTTTCCAGGAACCGGCGCGAGGCGCCGGCCATGCGTATCAGCCGTTGGGAGATGGAGGACATGGCCTCACCCCCCGCCCAGCATGTTGGCGGCGACGCGCCGGAGCAGGCGTTTTAGGGGGGCCGATTCCAAGGGGTTGAGCGCCCGGATGGCCTCGTTTTTGTAATGCTCCAGCAATTGCGCGGCCTTTTCGGCCACCATCAACTCATCGAAAATATGGCGGAGGTGCGGGGTTTCGGGGGTGAACCATTCGATCGGCTTCTGCTCGTTGGCGAGCGCGAGCAGGATCGATGCGCGCAAGTCGCACGCTTCGCCGGAGCGGTATTCGTCGAGGTCGTCGCGGATCTGGTAGGCGATGCCGAGCGATTCGCTGAAGGCCTGCAATACCTGTACCAGCTCCGGTCCGGCCCCGGCGGCGACGGCGCCCAGCTGGAGCGAAACGCCAAAAGCCGGGGCGGTCTTGCGCCGGAAGATTTCGATAACCTGGCCCGTCGAAAACGGCGCCGTGCGCGAACGCCCGGCCAGCTCCTCGCCTTGGCCGACGCAGAGGGTGCGGTGGTTTTCGGCGGCAATGCGCAAAAGGTCGGTGGTGCGGGTTTCGACGGCGGCGATCCAGCGGTACCCTTCGCCCACGAGCAAATCCCCGGCATTGAGGGCCACCGGCATTCCATGCCGCATGTGCAGCGTGGGTTCGCCGTAGCGCAGATCGTCGTCGTCTTCGATATCGTCGTGGGCCAGCGAGGCCTTGTGGAAGCATTCGACGCCGATGGCCAGCCGCCGGACATCGTCGGGGAACCGGGTGGTTCCGTTGCGGAGCGCACTGTAGGTGCAGGCGAGCAAAAACGGGCGCCACCGCTTGCCATCCTTGAGCAACCAGTCATACGCAATCCGTTCGGTTTGCGTTTCGGCCGGCCAGCCGGTCGGAGTCGCAAACCAATCCCCGACGGTTTGGCGGATGGCGTTGGTATCGACATGGCCGGCCCACGGCGCGGCGGATTTGAGCAGGATGGCTTCGCGGACGTGGTCGGTATCGGTGCGGGTGCCGACACAACCATCGACGGTCAGCGGGATGGCCAGCCCCGGGATGGCTCCATCGGCCATGTGCGGGAATGATTTTTCCAGCGCGTGGAGGCAGCTGACGCCGATGACGGCATCCACCTTGCCGCCTTCCAGCAGTTTGGAAACGACGGTGGAACCCTCGGCCACGAGCACGACATAGCCCAGTTCCTCGGCGAGCGCCTGCAATTCGCCGATGCTGCAACGACCGCACTCCTCGCACAGCAGGCCAAACTCGTCCATAGTCGCGGGGCATTCGCGCGGGTTGCGCAGGCACTGGGGAAGCAGGAGAAGGCGGCGGCCGTAGGGGATGGAGGCGACGGTATCGCGCCATACTTCATTGCTGAGCAGCACCATGCAATAATCGACAAGTGACGATTGATCCGTGAGACGGGAGGCGTGATCGCGCAACTCCTCCATCGAGAGCGGCGGCACCAGGCGGTTTCCGGCGACATGGTCGGCCACCGCCTGGCGAAGCTGCTCGCGCCCCGCCTTGTCGGACGGGACGCCCTGCCCGGTTGGGGTTGTGCGGTTCATCCGTAGGCTCCAAATCCGAAAAACCAGTTTTTCTTGGCGAAGCGGTAGGCC
>JBGSLE010000433.1:0-3517 GCA_041740875.1 Pontiella sp.
AGCGGCAACCACTCCGTGAAGGGCAAGGCGGGGGACTGGAACCGCGCGTTCACGGTTCCGGCCGGCAGCTTCGAGCCCGACAGCGCCTACGAAATGGAGCTGGAGTGGGAGTCGCAGGGATTGGCGGACGATGCCGATTTCTTCGCCAACTTCATCGGCCCCGCGAAGGACCGGAAGCTGCGGCAGCTCGAAACCTGGAAGGGCGCCGCAGGCGAAACGGGAACGGTCAGGAAGGTATTCAAGACCGACGGCTCCAATCAATGGGTGCTGCACGTGGGCGTGAAGGGCGAGGGCCATCTGGTCGTGAAGCGCATCCGCATCAAGAAGAAGGCGTCGGCCTAATGAGGAAGGAAAAAGGATTGAAGGCCCTGCTGGCGGCGTTGCTTTCGCTGGCCACCGCGCACGGCGCGGGGCCGTCGCCCCGTCCCAACGTGCTGTTCATTGCCGTCGACGACCTCAAGCCTTGGCTGGGCTGCTACGGCCATCCCGTGGTGAAGACGCCCCACATCGACCGCTTGGCCGAAAGGGGCACCGTCTTCCGGCGCAACTATTGCCAGGTGGCGCTCTGCGGGCCGACGCGGCTGAGCCTGATGACCGGGCTGCGGCCGGATACGACGCAGGTGTACAACATGGGCGGCGACATTTTCCACATCGACGCCGCGCGCCGGCGCGCCCCGCAGCTCAGGACGCTGCCCGGACATTTCAAGGAGCACGGCTACACCAGCATCGGCTTCGGCAAGGTGCTCGATGGCCGCAACACCGATCCCGGGCAGGACCGTCAAAGCTGGAGCGATCCGAAGGGCGTCCGGTGGGAATGGGACTCCGCCCTCTATCCGGTCCAGCCCGCCGGCGGCGGCTACCAGGATCCGGAAACCCGCAAAAAGGTCGAGGCGGCGCTGGCCGAGGTGGAGCGGCGCGGCATCAAGAACAAGCGGGCGCGCACCGATTTCCTCTCGACGGTGGAAGGCTCCCGCCCGGTGTGCGAGTCGATGGATTTGCCGGACGAGGCCTATGCGGACGGCAACGTCATGGCCGCGCCGGCGGTTGCGGCGATCCGGCGGTTTGGCCAGAGCGGCCAGCCGTTCTTTTTGGCGGTCGGCTTCTACAAGCCGCACCTGCCGTTTGTCGCGCCGAAGAAATACTGGGATCTCTATGCACCGGAGGATTTCGCCCTGGCCCCCGTGCAGCAGTATCCCGCAGGCGGGGTGAGTTATGCGGAGACCGACTACATCGAGGCCCGCGGCTTCCATCCCGTCCCCGTGGAAGGGCCGATTCCGGAGCCGTTGCAGCGCCACATGATGCACGGCTACGCCGCCTGCATCTCCTATGTCGATGCGCAGGTCGGCAAGCTGCTCCAGGCCTTGGAGGAGGCGGGCTTGGCGGACAACACCATCGTTTGCCTGTGGGGCGACCACGGGTTCCATCTCGGCGACAAGCAGATTTGGGGCAAGCACACCAATTTCGAGGAGGCGACGCGCGCGCCGCTCATCATCGCCGCGCCGTCGATTCCCGGCGGGCGGGTCGAGGACGAGGCGATGACCGAATTCGTGGATGTCTTCCCGACGCTGTGCGATCTGGCGGGGCTGGAGCCGCCCCAGGGGTTGGAGGGAAAAAGCCTGACCCGCTTGATGCGCGGCGAGCGCCCCGTGGAAAACAAGCCTGCCGTCAGCCAATACATGCGCAAGCTCGACGACGGCTTGGCGATGGGCTGGGCCATCCGCACCCCGCGCTACCGCTATGTAGAGTGGCGCAGGATTTCCAGCGACGGACGGGATTACACCCTTTCGGGCGAGGTGCTGGGCACCGAGCTTTACGACTACGAAACCGATCCGCACGAGCGCCGCAACCTGGCGGCGGATCCGGAACACGGCGCGGTGCGGGCGGAAATGGCCAGGCGTTTCGATGAAACGCTGCCGCATCTGCCGAAGCGCCAACCTTGATTCCGGGGTTGGCCAGGATCTACCATGCCGGATTGGTGACCAACTTGGAGGAATGGACAATGGCGATGAGAAGGCAATTTCTGAAGGCGACGGGGTTGATGGCGGTTTCGGGGGTGTTGGCGGCGCGGGCCGGCGGCGTCGACCGGCCGAACATCCTGTGGATCACGAGCGAGGACAACAGCGCGAACTGGCTGGGATGCTACGGCAATAAATACGCACAAACACCGAACATCGACCGCCTGGCCCGCGAGGGTTTCCGCTACCTGCACTGCTATTCGAACGGGGCGGTCTGTTCGGCCACGCGCGGGTCGTGGATCACCGGCATGTATTCACCGTCGGTCGGCAACCACCACCATCGCAGCAAGGTGGCCATTCCTCCCGGCATTCCGCTCTATCCCGAGGCGCTGAAGGCGGCGGGCTACCATGTGGCCAACCATACGAAGACCGACTACAACCTCCTTAAGTCGCCGCGGCTCGCCAAGCTGTGGAATTCCGCTTCCAGCGACTGGAACGAGGCGGGCGGAAAACCCTTCTTCCAGGTCATCAACCTGACCGAGTCGCACGAAAGCAACCTCTTCGGCGCCAAGCTGAAGCGGGGCCGCCAGCCGCTGGGCGGCATCGAAAACTACGAAGGCTTCGTACACGATCCGCAAAAGCTGGAGGTGTTCCCCTACCATCCCGACATTCCCGGCGTGCGCGCCACCTATGCGCGCTACTACGACGCCATCACCACCATGGACGGGCGGGTGGGCGAGATCCTGCAAAAGCTGGAGGCGGACGGGTTGGCCGACCGTACGATCGTCATCCACAATTCCGACCACGGCGGGGCGCTGCCGGCCGGCAAGCGCTACATGGAAAACAGCGGCACCCACTGTCCGCTGATTGTCCGCATTCCCGAAAAATACCGGCATCTCTGGCCGGCGGAGCGGCCGGGTTCTACGGTGGACCGGCTGGTCAGTTTCGTGGACATGCCCAAGACGTGGATCAGCCTGGCGGGCGGAACGCCTCCCGCCGCCATGCAGGGCCGGATTTTCCTGGGATCCAACCAGGAGCCCGAGGCGCGTTGGCACTTCAGCTATCGCGGCCGAAACGATGTGCGCGAGGAGTTTTCGCGCGCCGTGCGCGACAAGAAATACCTCTACATCCGCAACTACTACCCCTTCGTGCCGAAGGGGCAGTATGTCGACTACCAGTGGAAAATCCTGGCGCAGCGCGAATGGGAGGCCGCGTACAAGGCCGGGCTGTGCAACGAAGTCTCCGGCCGCTATTTCCTGCCGCGCGGCATGGAGGAACTCTACGACACCGAAAAGGATCCGCATTGCGTGGTCAACCTCGTCGGCCACCCCGAGCAGCGGGAGCGCGTCGAAGCCATGCGCAAGGAGCTCAACGCCCACGCGCGGCGCATCGTCGATACCGGCTTTGTTCCCGAGGCCGACATGCTCAAGCGCGCCGCCGACCGCGATTGCACCGTCTACGAGGTCGCCAACAATCCCGCGCTCTACCGGCTGGACGCCTACATCGAAATGGCCGACCTCGCCATCGCCGCCGATCCGGCCAACCTCGCGGTGCTCGCTGCC
>JBGSLE010000434.1:0-2116 GCA_041740875.1 Pontiella sp.
ACCGTCGCTCGCACCGTCGTTTCCGCCACGGTCGATGGCCGCCGCTACCTCGCCGGCAGCGCCGACCACTTCCCCAATGTGGCGATTCCGCCCGGCCTGGAAAACTCCACCATCGTCATGCTCGGCGATACCGACGAATGCCGCCGGGTCCTCGGCCTGCGCGACACCATCCGCGACGAATCGAAGGAGCTGGTCGCCAACCTCAAGGCCGCAGGCTTGGAGCCGATGATCTATTCCGGCGACCGCAAGGCCGTGGTCGAGCAGGTCGCCGCCGAGCTCGGGATCGAAACCTTCGTGGCCGAAATGGGCAGTGGCGGCAAGCAGGCGGCCATCGGCGAATTGCAACGCCAGGGAAAAACGGTCCTGATGGTCGGCGACGGGATCAACGACGCGCAGGCGCTGGCGGCGGCCGACCTGGGCCTGGCCGTCTTTTCCGGCCAGATTCCCGCCAAGATGAGCGCCGACGGGGTCTTCATGGTTCCGGACATTGGCGGCCTTGGCAACCTGCCCTTCCTTCAGCGCAAGGTGCGCCAAAAAATACGCAACAACTATATCTGGGCCTTCGTCTACAACACCGTCGGCATGGCGGTGGCCGCGCTGGGATGGCTCTCCCCGAAATTTTGCGCGATCGGCATGGTCTTCTCCAACCTCAGCGTAATCATCAACTCGATGTACGGCATGACCCCGCCCGGTTCCCGCCGCAGGTGAGGGACGACCTGCGACCGTAAACCCCGCGCGCTTTTTTGTGGAATCTTCCCGGCGCCCCTTGCAAGATGCCGCCTCGTTTTTCCGCATAAAACCAAGCAAGCACGGAGATGCCATGGATACCGATTTTTTGAGCGCGCCCGAACTCGCCGGCCTGAAAGCCAACTGGGAAACCCTGACCCCTTCCGCCCGCGAACGGATCGCGGCGCTGGTGGCCGACGGCCAGCGCCACCTCTTCGCCGATTGGGATGAACCCGGCACCGCCGACTCCGAAAAGGCCGCGTTTTCGGCCGCTCTCGAAAAGATCGACGGCAACTATCCCGGCGGCCTGGCGGGCTACATCGCCAACGCCCGCACGCTGCTGGCCGAGGCCCGCGAAGGCAAGAATCCGTTCGACGGCTTTGTGCCGGAACAGCCCGACAAGGTGGACCTGACGCAGTTCGACGCGGAGATGGAGCGCTACGAAGCCATCGGCGTGCAGCAGTTCGGCAAATGCGGGATCGTGCTCGTGGCCGGCGGCCTCGGCGAGCGCCTCGGCTACAACGGTATCAAGCTCGACATCGCCGTCGAGGTGATCGAATCCACCAGCTACCTCAAGCATTATGCTGACAACCTCCTGGCCATGCAGGCGCGGATGGAAAACCCGCGCCCCGTCCCGTTCATTATCATGGTCTCGCAGGACACCGGGCCGAAAACCCGCCAAACGCTCGAAGCCAACCACTATTTCGGCTTGGAAAGGAGCCAGGTCCACATCCTCCAGCAGGAGCTGGTGCCGGCCATCGCCAGCAACGACGGCGCGCTGGCGCTGGAGAAAAAATATGAACTGATCCTCAAGCCCCACGGCCATGGCGACATCCACATGCTGCTCCATACCAGCGGGCTCGCCGCCAAGCTGCACCGGGAGGGCATCGAATTCCTGATGTTCATCCAGGACACCAACGGCCAGGTCTTCAACACCGTCCCCGCCGCCTTGGGCGTCTCGGTCGAAAAGGGCTACGACTTTAACTCGCTGGCCATTCCGCGCGTGCCCGGCGAAGCCGTCGGCGGCCTCGCCAAGCTGATCGGCAACGGCCGCGAATTCACCATCAACGTCGAATACAACCAGCTCGATCCGCTGCTGCGCGCAACCATCAGCCCGGAGGGCGACGTCGCCGACGAACACGGTTTTTCGATGTTCCCCGGCAACTGCAACACGCTCTGCGTCCGCATGGCCTCCTATGTCCGCATCCTCGCCGCATCGCGGGGCATCATCGCCGAATTCGTCAACCCGAAATATACCGACGCCACCAAGAGCGCCTTCAAGAAGCCGACCCGCCTCGAAACCATGATGCAGGACCTGCCGAAATTGTTCGGTGAATCGGAAAAGGTCGGCGTCACCGTCTTCTGCCGCATGTGGAGCTTTTCGCCCAAC
>JBGSLE010000435.1:0-9696 GCA_041740875.1 Pontiella sp.
GGGGTGACGGAGGTGCCGAGCAGCAGGTCGTTCATGGAGCTGGCCACGGCCGGTTGAGCGCTGGCCGGGGCGGCGGCGTGCTGGCCGAGCCGGTTGAACAGGGTGTCGACCATGCGGGATGCGCGTTGCGCGGGCAGGGGATCGATGGTGAAAACCGGCGGAATCGCGCTGGCGGCCTTGGTGCGGTTGAATGCGGTTTCCGTTAGGTTTTCGCAGGTGAAAACGACCGAGGCCAGCAGCGTGGCGGGGGAGCGCTGGCCTTCGACCAGGTTGATTTGGCGAACCATGCCGTGGCCGAAGAAGAGCCAGACGACGATGAGCCAAAGCAGGAGGCCGAGGCCGATCCCCTTGTAGGGGACGTCCTTCTTGCGGCTGGTTTCGGTCTTGCGTTCGGCCATGCCTTTTTGGCGTTTTTTTGGATTTCGCATATCAAGGGGCTCCGTTTGCGGCGGGGAGGGCTAGGCGGAACGATTGCCTTGGTAGGCTTCGATGACCTTCTGCACGAGCGGATGGCGCACCACATCGCGCTCGCTGAGCTCGACGATGGCCAGGCCGTCGATGTTGCCGAGGATGGCCCGCGCCTCGAACAGGCCGGACACGGCCCGGTGGGGCAGGTCGATTTGCGTGAGGTCGCCGGTGATGGCGCATTTGGAGTCGAAGCCGAGGCGGGTGAGGAACATGAGCATTTGCGCGGGGGTCGTGTTCTGGGCCTCGTCGAGGATCACGAAGGCGTGGTTGAGGGTGCGTCCGCGCATGTAGGCGAGGGGGGCGACCTCGATGACGCCGCGCTCGATGTAGGATTCGATGGTTTCGGCGGGAAGCATGTCGTAGAGCGCGTCGTAGAGCGGGCGCAGGTAGGGGGCGACCTTTTGCTGGAAGTCGCCGGGAAGGAAGCCCAGGTTTTCGCCGGCCTCGATCGCGGGGCGGGTCAGGATGATGCGGCTGATTTCATCCTTGAGCAGGGCGGAAACCGCCATGGCCATGGCGAGGTAGGTCTTGCCGGTTCCCGCCGGGCCGAGGCCGAAGGAGATGGCGTTTTTCCGCATGGCGTCGATGTAGATCTGCTGGCCGAGCGTCTTGGGGAATACGGCGGGCTTGCGCGGGCTGACATCGATGCGGATGCTGGCGAGCTTTTCGAACACCTTTTCCTCGCCGCTCACGAAGGCTTCATAGGCGTAGCCGACCGAATAGGCATCGAGCCGGGTGCGGTTGCCCGCCGTGCGCATGGCTTCGAGGAAGCGGGCGGTTTTTTCGGCGGCTTCGTCCGGACCCTGGATGGTGGCTGTCATGTCGCGCACGACAATCTGAAGGCCGAGGGGATGTTCGATGCGCCCGGTCAACTGCTCCATCAGCATGCCCATGTCGCGGGCTTCGCTTCCGTTGTCGAAATGTATGGTGCAAACCTTCATGCGCATCAGTGCGGGTGTCGGCGGGCTGGATGGGGGAGCCCCAGCTGGCGGCGGTGCCCTGCTCCTGCCGGGAGCTGATGCCGGGCAGTTAAGGTGATTTTGCCGGAACCGTCAACAGGTATTCCCCCCCGATCTCAAACCGCGAAAGAGCCCCTAAGACAGAGAAGTCGGAAGGGTTGGAACGGAACATGCTTATGTTCCCCGCAGTCACAACGGATGGAATGCAGTAATCAAAACGAGGGATATCAAGCGATGAAGACTATAAACCTAGCAGGTCTGGCATGGGCCATGGGAGTGCTGGCAGCGGTCATGGTTTCCGGTTGCGCACCGGTCACCGTGTCTAGTACCCCGAGCGGGGCGAAGGTGTACTCCAAGGAAGGGAACCGGTTGATTGGCGCGACGCCCGTCCGGGTGAACCTCGTGGCCAACGAGCAGCAGATCGTGGTGCGCAAGGATGGATTTTTCTCGAAAACGGTGGTGCTTTCGCCCATTGACCCGAAAAACATCCATGTGGAGCTGTCGCGGCGCGACAAGGTGCTGCTGCTCAGCAGCCCCAGCGGGGCCGAGCTGTTTGTCGACGGGGTTGGCCGGGTTGGCCGCACACCCTATATGATGGACTATTCCCAGCCCCACCGGACGTTTCAGGTCAAGGCGCCGGGCTATGCCCCCCAGAACTTCACCGTACCGGAGGATCCGGAAGGCAATGTCGTGATCGATCTCGACCGTCAGGACACCGTCATGGTGGTCAGCAAACCGAAAAACGCCGAGGTCTACGACAAGACCGGCGTGCATTTGGGATCGACTCCGCTCGCGGTTCCCGCCGCCCAGGTGTCCCTCTTCGAACTGCGCAAGGAAGGCTATTACACCACCGATTTCACGGTGGATGAAGAGACTCCCAGCCCCTTTGTGGTGGAAATGGAGCGCGAGCCGGTCATTATCGTCTATAGCCAGCCCGAAGGCGCCGTCGTGGTGCATCGCGGGGTTAAGCTGGGCCAAACGCCGTACCGCCACCTGGTCAAGGAGGACATGGAGCTGGAGATCCTGTCGGACCGGCATTATCCCAAGACCGTTACCATCGCCCCCGACTCCCCGCGCCAGGTCAACGTCGTTCTCGCGCCCAAGCCCTACGTCGTCGTGGAGAGCGAGCCCTCCGGCGCGGCGCTGTTCCGTTCCGGCGGGGTGGAAATGCTGGGCAAGACACCGGTCGAAATCCTGGTTGAAAAGGACACCGCCTTGGAAATGCACCTGGATGGCTACGACACCAAGCCCTTCATGCTCTCCCCCGAATCCAGCGCCGCAGTGACGGTTCCGCTGGTCAAATCGACCGCCTCCTATGAAAAAACCGTGCTTATCGACAGCGAGCCGCGCGGAGCGCTCGTCTACCGTCCGGGCGGCGCGGAGCTGATCGGGAAAACCCCGATCGAGCAGCGGCTGAGCGGCGAGCGCACCTTCGAACTCCAGCTGGAAGGCTTCAAGACCAAGATCGTCACGGTCGCGTCGGATTCGTCCGACAACGTTGTTTTTGCATTGGCTAGGGATGACTCGGCGAGGAATGTCACGGTCAGCGACCCCTTGTTGAATACCCCTTCGTCCTTCTAGCCAATGCATTTACCTATCCACGGGGCCCCGCATGGGGCCCCTTTTTGTTAAATCGCTTGTTTGGATTCGGTTCCAATAGGCGGTTTGTGTTTTGGGCCTGTAAAAAATCCGGTCAAAAAAACTTTCCATTCATCGGCTTTCTGGGAATATGCGGGGCTTTTGCGGGTTTGCCCAGGTGGGAAAATCCAAAACAGAGACGATCTTCGTACTTTTTCTAATATCAAGGGCTGCCTAACCAAGGAGAAAACTTACATGAGCAAGAAAATGGTTACCATTGACGGCAATACCGCCGCCGCGCACGTCGCGTACGCGTTTTCCGACATTGCCGCGATCTATCCGATCACCCCGTCCTCCACCATGGGCGAACTGGCCGAAGAGTGGGCCAGCAAGGGCCTCAAGAACATGTTCGGCAAGACGCTCGACGTCGTCGAAATGCAGTCCGAAGCCGGTGCCGCCGGCGCGGTACACGGTTCGCTGAGCGCCGGGGCGCTGACCACCACCTTCACCGCCTCCCAGGGCCTGCTCCTGATGATCCCCAACATGTACAAGATCGCCGGCGAAATGCTCCCGGCCGTCTTCCACGTCTCCGCCCGCTCGCTTGCGGCCCAGTCGCTCTCCATTTTCGGCGACCATTCCGACGTCATGTGCGTGCGCAACACCGGCTGGGCGCTGATGGCGGCCAACTCGATCCAGGAAACCATGGACCTGGCGATCGTCTCGCACCTCGCCACGCTCAAGGCCCAGATTCCCTTCCTCAACTTCTTCGACGGCTTCCGCACCTCGCACGAGCTCCAGAAGGTGGAGGAAATCAGCTTCGACGAGATCAAGACGCTGGTTGAGCCGGAATACATCGAACGCTTCCGCGCCCGCGCCCTGAAGCCCGAAGCCCCCTACCTCAAGGTCGCCGCCCAAAACCCCGACGTCTACTTCCAGGGCCGCGAAACCAGCAACAAGTACTACGACGCCATCCCCGAAATCGTCCAGGAATACATGGACAAGCTCGCCGCCAAGTTCGGCCGCCAGTACAAGCTCTTCGACTATGTCGGCGCCCCCGACGCCGAAAAGGTCGTCATCGCCATGGGTTCCGCGTGCGACACCATCGAGCAGACCATCGAAAAGCTCAACGCCAAGGGCGAAAAGCTCGGTCTGGTCAAGGTTCGCCTCTACCGCCCCTTCTCGGCCAAGGCCTTCGCCTCCTGCATACCGGCCAGCGCCAAGAAAATCATCGTGCTCGACCGCACCAAAGAGCCGGGCGCCGTCGGCGAGCCGCTCTATCTGGACGTCGTCTCCTCGCTCAAGGACCGCCAGGGGCTCTCGATCATCGGCGGCCGCTACGGCCTCTCCTCGAAGGAATTCCTGCCGCGCATGGTCAAGGCCGTCTACGACCACGCCGACAACGGCGCCTGGCACGGCTTCACCGTCGGCATCAACGACGACGTCACCCACCTTTCCATCCCCGTGGGCAGCGAATTCAACATCGAGCCGGCCGACGTGAAGAGCTCGATCTTCTGGGGCTTCGGATCCGACGGCACCGTCGGCGCCTGCAAGAACACCATCAAGATCATCGGCGACAACACCAAAATGACCGCGCAGGCCTACTTCGTCTACGACTCCAAGAAGTCCGGCGGCGTGACCGTTTCGCACCTGCGCTTCGGCAAGAGCGCGGTCAACTATCCGTTCCTCGTCCAGCACGCCAGCTATGTCGCCTGCCACAACGTCTCCTACATCGGCCGCTACGACATGCTCGGCGCGCTGAGCGAAGGCGGCACGTTCGTGCTCAACTCCGAAATCCCCACCGCGGAGGTGTTCAACCACCTCACGAAGGAAGAGCAGCAGATCATCATCAAGCGCAAGATCAAGTTCTACAACGTCAACGCGTTGAAGATCGCGATGGACGTCGGCCTCGGCGGGCGCATCAACACCGTCATGCAGACGGTCTACTTCAAGCTCTCCGGCGTGCTGCCGGAAGGCGAATCCATCCAGCTCATCAAGGACTACGCCAAGAAGACCTTCGAGCGCAAGGGCATGGACATCGTCGAAATGAACTGGAAGGCGATCGACGCCTCCGTGGCGGCCATCGAAAAGGTCGAAGTGCCCGCCACGATCACCCACTCCTACGTCCCGCACAGCCTCATCCCCGCCGATGCGTCCGATTTCGCCAAGGACGTCATCCTGCCGGTGATGTTGCAGAAGGGTGACGACGTCCCCGTCTCGAAGATGACCTTCGACGGCAGCCTGCCGGTCGGCACCTCCAAGCTGGAAAAACGCTGCATCGGCCCGCGCGTCCCCAAGTGGATCAAGGAAAACTGCATCCAGTGCAACCAGTGCATCATGGCCTGCCCGCACGCCGTCATCCGCGCCAAGCAGATCGATCCGAAGGAAATGGCCAGCGCGCCGCAGAGCTTCGTCACCGTCAAGTCGAAGACCAAGAACGACAAGAACCTGGAATACAAGATCCAGGTCTACATCGAAGACTGCACCGGTTGCGGCGTCTGCGTGGAAACCTGCCCGGCCAAGACCAAGGCGCTGGAATTCACCACCCTCGACCTCGAACGCGAAGCGGGCGAAGTGGAAAACACCACCTTCTTCGAGCACCTGCCGGACAACGTCCTCGACGGCGTCAACGTCGATACCGTCAAGGGCATCCAGATGAAGAAGCCGCTCTTCGAGTTCTCGGGCGCCTGCGCCGGTTGCGGCGAAACGCCCTACGTCAAGCTGGTGACGCTGGTTTGCGGCGAGCACATGGTCGTGGCCAACGCCACGGGTTGCTCCTCGATCTATGGCGGCACCTTCCCGACCATCCCGTACTGCACCAACAAGGATGGCCGCGGACCTGCCTGGGCGAACTCGCTCTTCGAAGACAACGCCGAATACGGCCTGGGCTTCCGCCTCGCGATCGACAACAACCGCGCGCTGCTGCGCCAGAGCGTCGCCGCCCTGCTCAAGCTCGGCACCACCGTGGACCTGAAGGCCGCCCTTGAAAAGGCGCTCGAAATCTGCGTGGACAACGTGCTCACCGACGAGGCCATCGTCGCGCAGAACGCCGTCAAGTTCCTCCTGCCCTCCGCGATGGCCGAAGCCTCTGCCGAAGCCGCCCCGGTCATCCGCAAGATGATCGAGCTGCAGGACTACTTCGTCGACAAGGCCGTCTGGATCTTCGGCGGCGACGGCTGGGCCTACGACATCGGCTACGGTGGCCTCGACCATGTCGTCGCCTCCGGCAAGAACGTGAACATCCTCGTGCTCGACACCGAGGTGTATTCGAACACCGGCGGCCAAGCCTCCAAGTCCACGCCGATCGGCGCGGTGGCCAAGTTCGCCAACTCCGGCATGCGCTCCGGCAAGAAAAACCTCGGCTTCATGTGCATGAGCTACGGCAACGTCTATGTTGCCCAGATCTCCATGGGTGCCAACCGCGTGCAGACGCAGAAGGCGATCCAGGAAGCCGTCGCCTACAACGGCCCGTCCATCATCATCGCCTACGCCCCCTGCATCGCGCACGGCATCGACATGATGAAGACGCAGACGATCGCCAAGAACGCGGTCGAGTGCGGCTACTGGCCGATCTACCGCTTCAACCCGGCGGCGGAAGAAGGCAAGAAGTTCGTCTGGGAATCCCGCGAACCCACGGGCGACTTCCAGGCCTTCATCCGCAACGAGCGGCGCTACACCGCGCTGTTCAAGACCGCGCCGAAGGAAGCGGAAGGCTTGTTCCAGCTGGCGGAGCAGGATGCGAAGAAGCGCTGGAACTTCATGAAGAAAATGGGCGAACTCATGTAGTCTCCCGACCGGAAAGCCCGCCTGCAACGGCGGGCTTTTTTGGCGCTTCACGGAAGGACGAAAGGCGGATATGAAACAAGAAGAAGTGTTGGGGTTGTTCGAAGAGACGGGCGCGTTGCTCAACGGCCATTTCGAGTTGCGGTCGGGGCTGCACAGCAACCGGTTTTTCCAATGCGCGCTGCTGCTGCAGTATCCGCGCATCTCCGGGCGGCTCTGCGAAGCCTTGGTGGAGAAGATGAAGGCCGACCTGCGCGGCCTGGAAGTCGATGCCGTTATCGCGCCCGCCATGGGCGGCATCACGATCGGCCACGACGTGGCCCGGGCGCTGGGCGTCCGGTTCATCTTCGCCGAAAAGGAAGACAACGTGCTCAAGCTGCGCCGGTTCAAGATCCAGCCGGGCGAGCGCTTCATCGTGGCGGAGGACGTGGTGACGCGCGGCGGGCGGGTGCAGGAAACCATCGACATCGTCGAGGCGAATGGCGGAGTGGTTTCGGCGATCGGCATCCTGGTCAACCGTAGCGGAGGCAAGGCCGGCTTCAAGGTTCCGCTGGTCAGCCTGCTGGATATCGAACCGGTGACCTACGATCCCGCCGATTGCCCGCTGTGCCGGGATGGGTTGGCGCTGGTGCATCCGGGCAGCAAATAGTCTCGGCATCGCTTTGACTTGTCAATTTCGGGGGAGTAGTTTACCCAGCTGTTTTTATAAATAGGAGGTCGCCCGTGTCGCATCCGTTGGAACCGATCGTCGCATTGCAGAAAAAGGACCGTAGGCTCATCAAGACCATGCGGGAGATTCGCGACATACCGCAACGGCGAAACGAAATCGAGGCGCAACTGGGAGGCTCCCGGCAAAAACTCGAGACCGCCAAGGATAGCCGGAAGCACACCGAATCCACCCTCCGGGAGCAGGAGCTGCAGGTGGAATCGCTCAAGCTGAAGATTATCAAATACAAGCAGCAGCAGATGGACGCCAAGACCAACGAGCAGTACCGCGCCTTCGTGAAGGAGATTGCGGCGGTCGAGGAGGAAATCAAGGCCTTGGAAGAGAAGGAAATCGTGCTGATGGAGAGCCTGGAGCGGGGCAAGACCATCGTGGCCGAATGCGAGGCGCGCCTGAATACCGAAATGGCGGCCATCGCCGACGAACTGGCCGAACTTGACGCCCGCGCCGCGGAGCTCAAGGAGCAGATCGAACAGATGAAGGCCGACCGCGCCCGCGCCGCCGAGCTGTGCGACAAGGAGCTGCTCAAGAAATATACGCGCATTTTAAACAACAAGCGCGATTTCGCGGTCGTGATGGTGGAAGCGGGCGGCCATTGCGGCGGCTGCCACATGAAATTGCCGCCGCAGGTGATCCACGACGCCCGGAACCCGACCAAGATCGTCGGATGCAATTTTTGCGGGCGGATCGTCTACAATCCAGTGGCGTAAAACGTGATGCGTGAAACGTGAGCCGTGATCGGATTTTTTTCACGTTTCACTCGTCGATATTCAATTTTTAGCAGGCAGGGTGTATTGGTCGCTGTTTCCGGTTTCGGGAACAGAGGAAAGTCCGGACTCCGCAGGGCAGGACGTCCCGTGGTTAACGCGGGAACCTCGGTGCTAGACCGCCGGGGATGGAAAGTGCCACAGAAATTATACCGCCAGCCGGCTTGCCGACTGGTAAGGGTGAAATGGTGGGGTAAGAGCCCACCGCCCCGAGGGCAACCGAGGGGGCAGGGTAAACCCCGTCCGGAGCAAGATCGAATAGGGAACCGAGGAGCGGCCCGCTCTGTTTAAGTTCCGGGTAGATCGCAAAGATAAATGACCGACCCCGCAAGGGGAACAGAATCCGGCTTACCGCCCTGCCTGCCTTTTTTTTCCCCCTCCCCGGCGCGGGATCCGCGAAGGAAACCGCGACGCCGGAAAAAACGAGCGAGGCCTTGTGCCTCACCGCTCCGGCAGCTTGCCTTGCTTGATCACTTCGTAGGCGAGCCGGTCGACGGCCTTGCTGTTGGGGAGTTCGAGCTTGTTCTTGATGTTGATGCGGTGGGTGTCGACGGTATTCCGGCTGATGTGCAGCTTTTCGCCGATGCTTGCCGAATCAAGGCCTTGGCCAACCAGCGTGAAAATATCCATTTCCCGGTTCGAAAGCGTTTCGAAAATCGATTTTGGGCTCGGATGGCGCCCCATGCGCTTTTTTTGGATGCGTTCGTAGGTTCCGGGCTCAAAGAACGTTTCGCCGGCAAGCAGGGTCCGGATGGCTTTTTTCAGCACGGGCGGCGGCGATGTTTTCATCACATAGCCATCCGCGCCCGCCAAGGCGGCGCGTTCCGCAAAAAGCTTTTCCTCCGACATGGTGTAGACCAGGAGCCGCAGTTTTGCGTGTTTGCTCTTGATGCGCTGGATCAGGTAGATGCCGTCCGAATCCCCGAGCGAGAGGTCGATGATGGCCAGATGGGGCGTGGTGTTTTCCAGCGAATCCAAGGCCTCGGCCGCCGAGAGCGCCGAAGCGACGATCTCCAAGTCCTTTTCGCCGGACAACAGCGTCTTGAGCCCGTCGTGGATGATCGGATGGTCATCGACGACCATGATGGCGTGTTTCACTGGCCGCATAGGAGTTCCGTTACTTTCATCGTTGGGGCTGGATGCTAACCTGTCTTTCGCTGTCCGCGGGTAAAAGTGCCTTGGTTGCTCCATTTTGTCACGTCCTGATTTAAAGTTGTCACTTTTCGGTTCTGATTTTTTCATTTTTCGAGGCTCCGAAAGGAGCCGTTCCCCGGCGGTTGACCCGTCCCTAAGGGCGGGGAAACCCGCCCCATCCTCCGGAGGAGGGGGCGAAAATTCTCACGCAACATTTTTAAGTTTTTCATGCATGGCCGACGGGGTCTCGTAGCCCAGCGCCAGATGCGGGCGGCGCGTGTTGTAG
>JBGSLE010000436.1:0-6354 GCA_041740875.1 Pontiella sp.
CGGCGCATAGAGGTTCACCACGATCCCCGCCGCGTCGCCCATCGCCGCCCAGCGGGGCGTAAGCAGCAGGCCGCGCGGGCCGTTGGCCGCACAGCAGCTCATCTCCACGTCTTCGTGTTGGTAATGGCTGGGTACGCGCTGGCCCTGGAGCGGAGAAAAGTAGGCCCACCATTGGCCGCCGGGGGTCATCGAGCCCAGCAGCGCGTTGTAGAGGGAAACCTCCAGCTCGTCCGCCCACAGCGAATCGCCGGTGAGCCGCAGCAGTTGGTCGCACAGCTTCATCCAGGTCACCGTGACGCAGGTCTCCGTCGGCTCCTCCAGGCTCTCGGTCTGCAAGCGCGTGCCGTCGCACCAAAGTTCCTGGTTCGAAGCGGAGCCATGCACCATCAGCTCCTGGCGGCGGATGGAGTGCGCGAAGGCGATGGCGGCATCGAGCAGGCGCGGGTTGCCCGTGATGCGGTACAGCTCGCAGAGCCCCTCGAAGCAGGACATCATCTCGTAGGCCTTGCGCGAGCCCATCTTGAAGGGCGGCACCCCGGCCAGCGCCTGCTCGATGAGCTGCGGCCCTTCGGGGAAATAGATGGTCGGGCGGCTCCAGTCGGCGACGATGCGTTCGGCGAAATCCAAATAGCGCTGCGCGCCGGTGCGTTGGTAGAGCCTCGCGATCGGCTCGAGAGACGAACTCGCCGGCAGGCCCTTGAGCGCTTCATGCCCGTTTTCGGAAAGGTTCACCACGCCCGGCGGCGCCTCCCGGATCAGGCAGTCGGCATGGCGGCAGGCGGCGTCGAGCGCCGCGCGGTCGCCGGTCAGGTCATAGTAGGCCAGGAGGCCGAGCAGGGTGTACTTGCGGCCCCAGATATCCCATACGCCCAGGCGCTTGTCGTCCTTGTAGGTGCCGATGTAGCCGTCGGGCGTCTGCGTGGCCATCAGCGCCTTCACGCCCCGGTCGATCACCGCCCGGTGCCCGGCCGTGGGCTGGTAGGCATAGCCCAGCGCGGCGGAGGTGAACCATTTGCCCCAATACTCGCAGCGCCAGTGCGCGGCCGTCTCCTCGCTGCGCTCGCGGTAGGGCTTGATGATGCGGCCGATGTCCTGGACCATCACGCGGTGATCCATCGACTCCTCCAGCTTGCCGCCCAGCCACCCGCCAATATCGACGGAGCCGGGGGCGGCGGGAGTCAATGCATCCGTCGCGCCGGGACGGTATTCCGGACAGGGCTGTCCACTCCTGCTCGCAATTTCACCGGCCATAACCACCTCCGGAACGAAGGGCAGTAGCAGCAGTTCCGCCAGCCAAAGCATGGGCAAACATGGTTTTCTCCTTGTCATGGTTCAGGTTGTCCTTTTTATGGAAATCCATTGCATCATTCCGTCCGGGTTTCGGATCCGTCCACACGCCGCCTGGACTCTAGTTTTTCGCGCGTGGCGTAGGCGTTTTTCTCGGTCAGGGGATAAAAGCACAAAACAACGAGGGCGATGGCCACGCCGACCGCCGGCAGCGAGATCTCCCATACGCGCATCCAGTATAGCGTCGCAACGCTTTGCGCCCCCTCCAGCGCCGCCGAAAACCCGGTGCCGCGCAAAATGTAGCCCGTCAGCAGGCCGGCCGCCGAGCCGCCCAGCTTCAGGATCCAGCCATACATCGCGCCATAGCTCCCTTCGCGGCGCGCGCCGGTCTTCAATTCGTCGACATCGCAAATGTCCGCCATCATCGAGTTCCCGATGGTCCAGACGGCGACGAACCCCGCCGCGATCAGGACCGGGGGAATAATGACCAGCAGCGGATGGTCGGGATTGTAGCAGACAATCTTGGAAAGATGGCCCGCCAGCATGACCGCCAGGAATGCAATGAACGCCCCCTTCTTGCCGATGCGCGCGGAAAGCCAGGCCGCCACCGGCACGAAAACCATGCTGGTAATGACCCACGCCATGCCGCTCCAACCGACAATCGTCGCGCCGGCCGCCTTGCTTCCCCCGAAAATATAGTAGGTCAGGACGTAGGTGGAGAACGATTCGATGATGTAGAAGGCCGACGTGACAAAAAAAACGACCGAAACCAAAATCAGGAACGGACGGTTGCTGCACGTCTCCCTGACGCTGAACCAGAACGGCACCTTCTTCTGCGCGCGCACCCGTTCAAAGTCCCGCTCCCGGCAGCCGATGGCCGACAGCATGCCGGCCACCATGATCACGCCCCCCACGACAAACCCGACATACCGCCCGCCTTCGATGCCATCCTTGAAAAGCGGCAATTCGGTCGCCTTGAAAATCCACGGCATCAGCAGCGCCGCGACATTGGCCAGAAACGCGCTGTAGGCCATCACCTTCGTGCGTTCATGGTAATCCGGCGTCATTTCCATCCCCAACGCGCTCCACGGCACCACGAACATCGTAAACGCCGTGAAAAACAGCAGCGACATCCCCAGGAAATAGCTGAAATACTGCATATCGGTCCAGCCGCGCGGCAGGCACCACATCAAGGCGAAGACGATCCCCATCAAAATGGCGCCCACAAACATGTAGGGCCGGCGCCGCCCCCATTTTGACCGCGAATTGTCGGAGATGAAGCCCATCACGGGATCGGTTAGCGCATCCCACAGGCGCGGAATGGAACAGGCGATCCCCACCAGGACCGGATCCACCTTGAGCCCCATGTTCAGGACGATATAGGCCAGCTTCCCGATCGTGCTGCCGGCCAGGCATTGCGCCATCGAACCGGTTCCGTAGGCGACTTTTTGCAGTCGCGGAACGCGGTCAACAGCCTTCGTAACGTGGTGGCGAGTCTGGTTGGCTTGCATGATAGATCCGTATGCAACGCGTTACACTAGCCATAAAAACCGCCTTTTCAATCTTAATTTCCGGCCCTGCGGTGGTTTTTATCCTGAAAACCGAGATGAACCACGGACACGCAGTGAGGCTGGCGCAAAGCGACGGCAGCGAAGCGGCAATACACCGAAGACACAGAAAGCAAGATGCGTATTTCCAATACGTTGCATCCTACCAGGACCTATTTGATGAGCTCCCCCTTCGGATGAGAGGCTTGTTTTGCAGTCTACTCCTGTATTTCCGTGTATTCCGTGTATTCCGTGGTGATGCCATTTCCGTATCTAGGTTTATGGCAGACGGGCGCTTTTTGACCGGATCACGCGATCACCGGGATGTTTATCCTGTGACGGCCGCTCCATCCCGTCGAAATAGCCCATGATTCCTGCAACACGATACCAGTCGGTACGCAGGGTGAAAGCAGCGCAAGCGTCCCGCTTGCTTCCGGGCGACGGGAAACGAGCGGGACGCCCATTCCTCTTTTGGCCGAACCGTTTCGTTAAGCGGCATTGCTAGAGTATGGGACCGATAGATAAACCGCCCCTTCAAATTCAATGCTAGGATTTCTTCCCATGCGCGGTGTTCTACACGCTTACTTCTGGCGGCCAAAACAAACCCAAAACCAAGGTTGACTAACGCTGGCACTCTGACCCCTTCGATGAAATATGACGAAATAATAGGACTGACACTTTCTGTGTGAGAACAGCCGAACATCAGAGCTATTGAAAATATCATGGGAATTATTTTTTTCATATGTGTCCCCAACGTTTGAAATGAGGCTGAGCGCAAACGGTTTTGATCGAATCGACCGGCGTTGTCGCGATAGCCTCAATTGACTGGTTCGCTATTTTTTATGTTTATCTCTTAGTTCGTTGATTGATTCCAAAAACAAAAATCCGGGATAGAAAGGAAGTCGTCCCAATTTCTTTCTTGTTTCCAGAGAGAGGCCAATTCCTCTTTCAACAATGATTGGCTGATCTTCCAATGGGACTTCTTTATAAAACCCATATCCGATCACCACGTAAAAAATCAGAATGAGTGGGATGAAAATCAGGAACTGGGGATTTGCATTGAATAGGATAATTCCAATCCCTGAACCGATGGAAAGAAGAACAATCGTTGAGACGGTCAGCTTGATGATGGTTTTGTTCTTCTCTTTCATTTTTTCAGTAGCGAACGTTACGGGTGAGCCGCTTGGGAATCAAACATCACTTCATCAACAGGCGTTTTCCAAGTAGGCTCTACCCGATGGTTGGAAGTTTATATTATATACTGTACGTAATCTGTAATAATGATCTCATCTTCCGTGATCCTGAAATACACTAAATACATACCACCAAAATCGATGTAATATTTTTTCTCCCAAGCTTTATACGCAAAACTTGTAGGTCTCTTCATTACAGATTCTGGGGGTTCTCTTGTTTTATCTAGATCCGAAGAATAGCTATGTTTCTCAGAAAAGAATCTCCTTATGATGGAGAGAGCTTCATCTCGACTTATTCCAGTAACCGAGATTCGTATTGTATTTTCTAAATCGATTTCAACATATTCATGGATTGATAATGAACAATATCCTAGTGAAATTGATCCTCGGTCTAATGGGATTTCAAGTTGCTTATATTGTCCTGTTCCATTTTTAAATTTTTCATCTCCACGGACAACTAAGGATACGCAATAGATTGGCATGTGCAGAGAACTGTCAATCTTGATGGAGCTTATCGATTCCACACCAAACTCTTCGGCGTATAGTTTTGCAATTTTCCTTTGATCTTCAGTCACTGTTTCTTTCCCGTAAATAGTGGTGAAAGACGAGAGGAAAAAGGAAATTGTGATTATGTATATTGGTTTCATTTATCGTCTTCCAACGCTTCGCTTCACAGTTTTCTTATTCCGCGCGCGGAATAAGAAATACTTGTGCAAGCGGTTGTTGGCTTCATTCATTGATGTTGATGTCATACTGTCGGGGCACTCGCACCAAACTCATATTGAAATAGATCTTCTCTGGAATCGGGTCTCCATATTCGCGGCTTGCTTCATACCACCCCGAAAAGACCTTCACTTGCGTTTGTCCACCATCTTGCACAGGGTGAGCAACAATAGTGTGACTTCGAGCGAAAGTACGCGTCCGCGTCCATCCCTCCAGTTCGACAGTGAGGGGTGCTTTACCCACATAGTTATCGTTTACCTCAATGACAGCACCGGCTGGATCGGATACAATATCCACAGAGAACCTAGCCATCCCCCATGGAAGCCGAGAAGATGAACTGCCTGAATTTGTATCCATAGTCTGGCAACTGCTCAGTGATAGGGTCATCAAGATGGCTATCCCCACTTGCATTGTCTTCATGGTTTTCCTCCTTAAGCCAACAGTTGATTAGGCAGAATCGTTTCTGCCTATCACGTAAAATCCGGTGTTAGGCAGAAAACCATGTCCTAATTTTTCTCATTTTTGATTTCCCACTCGGTTCACAAAGCCAATGAAATTTAGAATCTCGGCTCCATCCCATTTTCTCCGCGCATCGCTTCCGGTTTGGCCCCTGCCGCCACCTGCGGCGATCGCCGGGCACGCCCCATAAAACACGGTCACTCTATCCGTAAATTCCGGTGGTTGGAAATACTTGGTTGAAGAGTTTTTATCGGAGGGGCATCCGGCGATCGAATACCGGGATTTTTTTTAGCCACGAAAGAGCACAAGAATCACAAGGGAAAGGCCTTTCTATATGCTTTTTCACTACTCTCCGCTCAGCCCCTTCCCCGCGCCCCATCCCGCCGCATTTTGAACCACCAAGCCACCAAGCACAAAGCTGCGACGATGCCTTTTGCGGGTTTCTTGGTGGCTTCGTGTTCAATTGATTGCGCGGTAAAGCCGCCGACCTGGTGAAGGGCGCAGGCGGCAACGGAGCAAGGATGCTCCGTCTACGGTTAGGGCCCATATTTGCACATAACGCGACTGGCGGACACGGCCGGTTTTCGCCATAGTCCGCCGCATGAACCCGATATACGCCAGCCTCGATCTGCTCCGCAAATACAACCAGCCGGGGCCGCGCTATACCTCCTATCCCCCGGCGACGCACTTCACGGAAGCGTTTCAAGCTTCCAGTTTCGAGTTCCAACCGTCCCCCCTCTCGCTCTACTTCCACCTGCCCTTCTGCAAAACCCAGTGCCTCTACTGCGGCTGCACCAACATCGTCACCTGCAACCAAGCCAAAAGCGCCGAATACCTCGTCCATCTCGACCAGGAAACCGCCCTGCGCGCGGCGTCCATCGCGGAGGGCTCCGAGACCGTCCAGATCCAGCTCGGCGGCGGTACGCCCACCTTTCTCCTGCCCGGCGAAATCGAGCAACTCGGCGAGCTGATCCGCACCCGCTTCCCCCTGGCCAAAACCGTCGAGGCCGGCGTCGAGATCGACCCGCGCTCCCTGACGCTCGGGAAGGTCCTGGCCCTGCGCAACGCCGGATTCAACCGCGCCTCGCTCGGCGTGCAGGACACCAACCCCGCCGTCCAGCGGACCATCGCCCGCGTCCAGTCGC
>JBGSLE010000437.1:0-10094 GCA_041740875.1 Pontiella sp.
CGGTTGCCGACGGCGGCACCAACTGGTTCCAATTCGTCCATGTCAAGCTGACGGACGAAAACAGCGGCATCACCTATCTGGTTGAAGCCACCGACAACTTGGTCTTTCCTTCTTGGACCAACCTCAATGTCGTGATCGTGGGCAGCGGGCCGTTTGCGCCCGGTTTCGAAACCGTCACCAACCGCGTGCCGACCGCTGGCAAAGCCAAGCAGTTCATGCGTCTGATTATCGAGTAGAATAGCGGCAAAAGGTGCGGAAGAAAACGGCTTCGGGGGAACTCTCCAAGCCGTTTTCTTTTAGTCCCTCTCTAATAAAATCCCATCATGTTTACGACGGATTTTTTACCACCCGGTGAACAGCGTCGCGCCGCCAGAGACACGCTCAATGCGGACACGACATTTCTCGAAACGCCCTGGATACGGTATCTTTGAAGGAACATAAAATGAGACGGTTGCTATTCATCTTTTCGGTGGTGCTGATGGCCGGTGTCACTCCAGCTCAGTTGACGACCTACACCGTTTCAAATACGGGATTCTGGAACGATGCGGCGAACTGGGATCAGCCGGTGGCTCCGATCAACGACCCAAACGCCAAGATCAACGGCAAGTCGAAAAAAACCATTACCCTGACCAACACGGCAACGATCGCCTATCTGGCCCTTAATGATGGCGACGCCACCACGTTGTCCGTGGTGATCGATGGCGGCGCGCTGAACTCGGTTGCCAATAACTGGAACGCGATCGGCTACGACAAGTCGGCATCTATGCTGATCACCAACGGGGGCTCCTGGAGTTGCACCGGCCGCATTGACGTGGGACTTCTTGATGGAGTGAACGGGCAGCAGAATGTCTTCACCATGGCCGACAACAGCGGCGATGTTTACGTGTCCGGCGACTTTTCCCTGGGAAGGTCATTTGACGGTTCGCATGCCGCAACCACCCGCGCTTACATCCACGGCGGCACGCTGAGCGTGGGCGGCAACTTTACAATCGCTTCGGCGGGCGACAACCTGCTGGATATGGACGGCGATGCCATACTCATCATTGCTGGCGACGAAGCCTCCAAGGTGCAGGGCTACGTCCGGGACGGCAAGGTCACCGCCTTCGGAGGCAGCGGCACGCCGATCGTGGATTACAATGTCAGCCACCCAGGCAAAACCACGATTCGGGCGGTCGCAGGGAAACTCGCCCCGAACTGGCAGGTGGCATCGGCTCTGTATTCCACCAACGACATGATCATCACACCGTATGATGCACTGGCGGATTTCGGCATTGTCGGCGACGGCATCACGGATGTGACCGACGAGATTCAGGATGCTCTGGTGGTGATCGCCAATCTGGGCGGTGGTTCCCTCTTCCTGCCGGAAGGGTTCTACCGGGTGGAAGGCAACCTGACGGTTCCATCGAGCGTGACGCTGCGCGGCGACTGGAAAAAACCGGAACCGGGGCAACCTGTTGTCGGTACGGTTCTGATGGCCTATGCGGGACGGGACAATGAGAACGCACCCTATTTCATCACGCTCAGCGGCAGCGGCGGGGTGAACGGCATGGCCGTCTGGTATCCCGAACAGTTGCCGAACGACATACGCCCCTATCCGATCACGTTTGGCAATGGCGGCGCGGCCACCATTGAAAACATTACGCTGGTGAACGCCTATTTCGGCTATTCGAGCTATCGCAACGGCACGACGGGCCGGCCGTTTGTTCGAAATATTTACGGCACACCGCTGAAGGCCGGGATCGAATTTGACTGTATTGCCGATATCGGACGCATCGAGACGGTCCATTTTTCGCCAGCCTACTGGGCGGGCTCCGGACTGGCCAACGCCCCGACGGGCGGCGAACACGAGGCATGGCTCTACAATAACGGCACCGGCATCGTGCTGCGCCGCCTGGACTGGTCCTATTCCTGTTATGCAACCATCGAAGGTTACCATATCGGCGTGGCCCTGCGCCCCAGCCGCTGGGACGGCAAGGTGCCCAACGGGCAGTCGTACGGCTTCAACCTCATCGACTGCAAGTATGGCGTCTATGACGAGGCCAGCGCCTATGCCGGTTACCAGATGACGCGCTTTCATATCGAGGGCGCGGAGACCGGCGTTTATATCAGTCCGTCGCACGCGGAATCGGTCATGATGCATACCTGCACGATTGAAGCGTCCGACGTTGCGGTTTTGTGCGAGGCTGCGGACGGACGTCTTTTCATGACCAGTTGCAACTTCCGGCAGGGCGCCGTGCGGATGGATGGGGGATATCTTTCCGTCATCAACAGTGATTTAGTCAATGCCGGAGCCCACATTGAGCTCACCGAGCATACAAAGGGTGCAACCCTCCTCGGCAACCGCTTTGCCGACGGCGTGCGAATCGTGGACAACACGGACTATCCGGTTGAGATCGACCACGCGCCGCTGGGCATCGATCCGCTTCCTCCCTACGACTACAAAAAACCCGAAACAGCGTACACGCCGTCCGCGACCAATCTTTATGTTGTGACCGCTGCGCCGTTCAACGCGCAGGCCAACGGTGTAGCCGACGACACCGCAGCGTTTTCCAATGCGCTGTCTGCGGCGGAGTTGAACGGCGGCGGCACCGTGTTTGTTCCTGCCGGCAACTACCGGCTGGACGGGACGTTGACCGTTCCGACCGGCGTGGAGTTGCGGGGTGTTTTTGATATTCCGCACGGTACCGACACCAAGGGCAGTCTGCTCAATATTTATTCCGGTCACAACGAGTCCAACGGCGTGCCGTTTATTCAGCTGGAGGCGGGCTCCGGCATCAAGGGACTCAACTTTCACTACCCGAACCAGATTTATGACGGCAGCAAGACGAACACGAACGAAACGCTGGGCTTTGTTCCCTATCCGTTCATGATCCGCGGCCTCGGGCCCGATGTCTATGTCGTGAATATTTCCGCAACCATTCCGTATGAACTGCTCGATCTGGCGACCGAGCGTTGCGACCGCCACTATGTCGACTATATCTTTTCGACCTGCCTGAAAACCGGGATCCACATCGGTGGCGGTTCTGCGGACGGAAATCTCCACAATATTCAGTTCAATCCCAATTCGTACACCGCCCGCCAAAATGAGTACGAAAGCATACCGAGCGACACAGCGCCCCTGTTGCATCTACTCATGAAGCGCGATGCGACACCTTTTCTTTTCGGCAACATGACCAACCAAGTGGTGCACGAGTGCTTTGTCTTCTCCGGCGCGCGCGGCATGCATCTGGTCGGGGAGGGCGGCCATGGCCCCTCCGGCCACTGCCTGGGCATGGGGGTGGATGCGGCGATCCACGCCTACCAGATTGACGATGTCGGCGACGCCGACTTCCAGCCGATCAACTCGCAGATTGTCGCGACCGATGGCGTGAAGGGCCGCTATCTGGTGACCGGACCTTCGCTGGCCGACACCTTTAAAATGTTCAGTTCAGCGGGTTGGGGCGTGCATGAATACAGCGCGGTGATCCAGGGCGGCGACGTCCATCTGCAAAACTTCCATCTGGCCCGCGACGGCGAACGCGGCGCGTTCAAGATTCAAAACGGCGCCACGCTGGCAAGTTATGCCGGCAACCTGGATGACTATCTCGCGGCGGGCAAACCCTTCCTGACGATTGATCCAACCGCAACCGCCTCCTTCGTCGGCAACATCATCAACACCACCGAAGCCCAGATGCCGGACGATGCAGAATCCAATGTAACCGCACTATCAAATCTGCGCTTTGGCGCCCCGGCCAGTGAACCTTCCAGTGAATGGACCAACGGTGGCGGCGACCGTGCGTGGAATAGCGGCTTCAACTGGGATAACGGGATCCCCGGGGCATTCGTCCGCGCAAGCGTCGCGCTCCCGGGTCCGATTGTCGGAACCGGAACAAGTGCCTCCGCCGGGACGCTGGTTGTTGACGACACGCTCGATGTGACCGGCGGCGCGCTCTCCGTAACCGATTGGCTGGCGCTGGGCTATGATTCCGGCAACCACGGTGCATTGAACATAACCGCCGGAAACGTTTCGGTTGGTTCCGTTTTGTACGTTGGTTTGAACGGCACAGGGAATGTGCAGCTGGATGGAGGCTCCCTTGCCGTTGGATCGCTGGTAATGACCGGCGGCGGGTTGCTTGATATTGTGGAAGGTACGCTGGTCATCGTCGGCGACGCCACTGCCACGGTTGGCACCTATGTGTCCAATGGTTGGATCACGGCCTACGGCGGTGCCTTTGTTGCGGATGTGTACTACGACAACACCAACACCACGGTTACGGCCGTTGAACCGCCCCTGACCACCACGGTCTGGAACCCGGGTGCGGGTTCCAATGGCTGGACAACGGATGCAAGCTGGACGAAAGGCATTGCGCCTCTGGAGCAGATCCGGAACTACAAGGTGGTGTTCAATATCGAAGGTGCGCAGGAGTGCGTACTCGGCACCAACGCCATCGCAGCCCAGTTGGCGATGGGCGACAATGGAACAACCAACGGCACCTTCCTCCGGCTGGCCGCCGGGGCCGAGCTGACCGCAGGCCTGACGGCCGGTGGCGGGAAAAACTGGACGGGGATCGGCTACAACCGAAACGCCCGCTTGACGGTCGAAGCCGGCGCCATCCTGACCGCCGCCGACCATCTTTGGATCGGTAATTATCCGCCCGGCATCGGAATGCTTGAAATCGATGGCGGAACCGTCAACGTCAACGGCCAGCTCGGCCTGGGCTGGAATAGCGGGACAGGCTTCATCAACCTCAGGCGCGGCACGCTGAATCTGGATCGAATGGATGCCTCCCGGTCGATCGGCGCAGATTCCGCCATGGATATCGAGGCGGGAACGCTGACGATCCAGGGCAACCACACCAACACCGTGAACGGCTATGTTGCCGCCGGCAGGATTACCGCCTACGGCGGCGCGGGTATGCTTCTGGTTGACTACAACGGTTCCCAGGCGGGGAAAACCACGGTGACGGCCACAGCCCCCGCATCCGGCTACACGGCCTGGGCCGCGGGGTGGGGCGTCGATCTCGGCGCCGAAACCAACGACTACGACAACGATGGCCTGCTCAACGTCTATGAATACGGCTTGGGCGGCGTCCCGACCAGCAGTGCCAGCCTCGGCTACGAACCCACCTATGGTTCGGTTGCCGACGGCGGCACCAACTTGTTCCAATTCGTCCATGTCAAGCTGACGGACGAAAACAGCGGCATCACTTATCTGGTTGAAGCCACCGACGACCTGGTCTATTCGCCGTGGACCAACCTCAATGTCGTGATCGTGGGCAGCGGGCCGTTTCCGCCCGGCTTCGAAACCGTCACCAACCGCGTGCCGACCGCCGGCAAAGCCAATCAGTTCATGCGTCTGATTATCGAGTAGAATAGCGGCAAAAGGTACGGAAGAAAACGGCTTCGGGAGAACTCTCCAAGCCGTTTTCTTTTAGGATTGGAGCGATAGCAGGTAAACCGACCTTACCGCCGGGCCTAAATGTTGACAGGAAAACGGGAGGCCAAAATTGAAGTTCACGGATTCGATCCCGCAGATGAAAAATGACTCGGCATGGCTTGGCGCTGAGCCTCGAAGATTTTTGCGGATAGGGTCTGGCTCGCTCGCTATCGCCTGCTGAAAAGTAGAACTCTTTTCTGGACACTGGGGTGTAATTGGAATAAACGTTTCACTATCTCGGGAGAAGGTTATGCAAGCATCAAGCAAAGGAGGCAGGCAGTGAGTATAAAACAAACTATCGTGGCCGCGCTGGGACTTATCATGGCGGCGCAAGGGGCGTCAGCAGCTGAGACTACCTATATGGGAAACAAAACTGGGTATTGGGACAACCCGACAAACTGGGACCTAGCTAATGCTCCAACCAACAATACGGATGCCAAAATCATCATCCAGGCCGGGAAAACAATGACGTTGACGAACTCCGCCACCATTAATCGGCTGGCACTGGGGAGCAACTTAAATACCGGCGATGTGGTGATAGACGGGGGGGCTTTGCTTGCCGATGAGCCGACTTGGAATGCGATCGGATACGCAAACTCGGCGAATTTGACGATCAAGAATGCGGGAACCATGACGATCCTCGGTCGCTTGGACGTGGGCCTAAACGACGCCGTGGTTGGCCAGGTCAATACGTTTACCATGACAAAAACCAGCGGAAATGTTTCCGTGGCAGGCGTGTTCAATATTGGGGGCCCCAACTTTGATGGTTCCCATGCCGCAACCGCAAAGGCCTATATTCAAGGGGGAACCCTAACGGTTGGCTCTTTAAAAATCGATCCGGACGGCGATACGCTCGTGGACATCTCTGGCAGCGGCAAGCTGGTGATAAACGGGAATGTCACCAATACGTTGGCGGGGTACGTCGCCAATGGCGTGTTGCTGGGGAACAGCGCGGTCAGCAATGTGCTGATGGTCGTCAATATATCTGTGGGAGCTACCAATACGACCGTTACCGCAATGACACCGGCCATTCCCAGCTATACGGGCATGATGCTGGCCACCGCTACCAATGAGGTCGTTGCAGATGGCTTTGCGATCGGAACGATATCCAACGGCTATGTTCGCGGGGTGACGGGCGGAACCGTCCTTGATCAGGATCCCGCAGCTGGAACGCTCAATCTTCCCGCTGGAACCCCGATCAATCTGGTTATTCAGGAGATTCCACCTACAACGCAAGTGAACATTTCCTGGTTGGGTGCCGGTGTATGGACCAATGGTGCGCGCTGGAGCACAGGGGTCGCCCCGATGCGGGAGACGCAAAACATAAAGGCAACAGTCTCGAATCCTGGCGAGTGTGTATTGGACACGGCGGCAGGCGTGGCTCATTTCGTCATAAGCGGAGGCAATGTGCGCTTGGTTTCCGGGGCAGATCTATACTGCGGGAAGGAGCCGGCCGGTACGGAGTGGACCGCCGTAGGCTACAACAACCCGAGCACGCTGGTGGTTGAAAGCAATGCGGTTTTCGAGACGGCTAAGAATCTGCTGGTGGGGTTCACGACCTTGGCCGGTGAAAACAAGATCGATCTGAAGGGTGGTGTCATGAAGGTCGGGACATCACTTGACCTGGGGGAACCAACCGGAGCTTCATGGGGAGTCGTCACGATCACATCCAACGGCGTTCTTTCCGCAAGCAGCTTGAGCTTCAAAAACACCAATACGGTCTCGGGGACCGACAGTGTGATCAACATCGTGGACGGCACCTTGAAGATTGCCGGCGTCGCGACGAACGCGGTGACCCATTACATCGACAGCGCGAAAATCGTGATTGGAGGCACCGACTACACGCTGGCATACACCAATGGCATGACGGTGCTGGATGTGTTCAGTCCGGTGAGCCTCGGGTACTCCGGCTGGGCCAGTGGTTGGGGCGTGGATATCGGCGTTGAAACCGGCGACTACGACAACGATGGCCTGCTCAACGTCCATGAATACGGCTTGGGCGGCGACCCGACCAACAGTGCGAGCCTCGGCTACGAACCCACCTATGGTTCGGTTGCCGACGGCGGCACCAACTGGTTCCAATTCGTCCATGTCAAGCTGACGGACGAAAACAGCGGCATCACCTATCTGGTTGAAGCCACCGACAACTTGGTCTTTCCTTCTTGGACCAACCCCAATGTCGTGATCGTGGGCAGCGGGCCGTTTGCGCCCGGTTTCGAAACCGTGACCAACCGCGTGCCGACCGCTGGCAAAGCCAATCAGTTTATGCGTCTGATCATCGAGTAGAATAGCGGCATAAGGTACGGAAGAAAACGGCTTCGGGGGAACTCTCCAAGCCGTTTTCTTTTAGGAATGGATCATGGTAGGTAAACCGACCTAACCGCTAGGCCTAAATGTTGACAGGAAAACGGGAGGCCCAAAATGAAGCTCACGGATTCGATCTCGCAGATGATAATGATTCGGCATGGCTTGGCGCGGGCGGGATGGCTCGCGCTGGGTCTGGCCGCCTCTGCGACGGCGGCGGTTGATCTGGTCCCCCGATCGTTTGCCGCCGGATCCTTCGTCACGGAAACCGTGAACGGCCGCACGGTCTGGACGACGACGAATCCCACGTTCACGCTGGGCTTCCAGGTTCCAGCCGACTTTGTGTTCACGCCAGGCGAAACCGTCTGCGTCGAAATCGAATATCTGGACGACGGCAGCGGGCGCATGGTGGCGGAATATGACTCTTCGCTGGGCGATACAACGGCCGACAAATACCGCGATGCGGAAATCCACACGCGCTCCAGCCGCGTCGGCACGGGCGGATTCGTCAACTCCTTTCAGGTGTTCGAGTCGCCCCGCTTTGCGCGGCGACAGACGGGGTCCTGCGACTTCCGCATTAAAATCTCCAGCGGCGACGGCACACCGCTGCGGGTTGCCGCGGTACGGATCACCGACGGCCTGTTCGGCGACGCGCGGCTGCAGTATGCTGCCTCGCGCCCCTGGCTGGGCGGCTACTCGGGGCCGACGCTGCCGAGCTTCGACAACGATACGCTCGACGGCAAAATCATGGTCGGTTACCAGGGCTGGTTCCGGACACCCAACGACTGGAACGACAAAGGCTGGACGCACTGGATCACCGGCCAGCAACCCGGCATTTCCACCATCCATGTCGACATGTGGCCCTATCTCGACGGCGTATCGACCAACTCGCTGTACCGCGCCGGCGACATCATGACCCGGAACGGCCATCCGGCCTACCTCTTTTCCTCGACCGATCAGGAAATCGTGCGGCGCCATTTCCGCTGGATGCGCAAGCACAACATTGATGGCGCCTATCTCCAGCGCTTCGTCAACAAAGGCAACAGCGGCGCCTACGGCAATCCCGAGTTCGTGCTGCAGCATGTCCGCGAGGCCGCCAATCTCGAAGGGCGCATCTGGGCGATCGAATACGACATCAGCTCGCTGGAAACCAACAGCACCACCACCCGCGCCGAGCGGTTCGATATTATCGCCAACGACTGGAAATGGCTGGTGGACGAAGCCAGGCTGCTCGACGATCCGCGCTATGCCCGCCAGGACGGCAAGCCCGTGGTGTTCATCTGGGGCTTTTCCGTGGCCGACCGCGACTTTACCCCTGCCGAGGCCGACCAGATCGTCAGCTTCTTCAAAAACGATCCCGTTTATGGCGGCAATTACCTCATCGGCGGCGGCCCGAACAAATGGCGGACAAAGCCGGAATGGCACGCGCACTACCGGCTCTATGATGAATATCTGGCCTGGATGCAGCGCGACAGCGCCGCCCTCGCCGCCGACAAGGCCCAGCTGGATGCGTGGGGGATGCAGCATCTGCCGCACATCTGGCCCGGCTTTTCGTGGCACAACCTCCAGCAGTTCCTGCCGTTCCAGCAGTACACCGACCGCGCGGGCGGCCAGTTTTACTGGGACCGGATCCATAACGCGCTCAGCCTCGGCTCCACGCAGTTGTTCGCCGGCATGTTCGATGAATACGACGAAGGCACCGCCATCATGCCGATGAGCGACGATCCGCCGCTGCCCTATTCCGGCTGGGGCCACTTCCTCGACAATGGCGGCAACGATCCCGAATGGTATCTGCGGCTGACCGGCGCGGCCAAATCCGTCATGCAGGGAACGCTTCCCCTGTCTTCCGTCCTGCCCGCCGCCGCCGATCTCCCGCCGCCGGGTTTCAGCGGCCCGGTGCTGGCCATCGAACCCGCCGCCGGGCCGACCGGCGTCGGGCTGGCGCTCAAGCAGCCCGCCGACGGAACGGTTCAGACGACCAACCTCAACGGCAGGGCCTGCATCGTGAACAACTTGCGCCCCGGAGCGGCCGCCTATATTTACTTTGCCATCGACGATGCCTCTGTCTTCGCGAGCGCCAACGGGCAGGAGGCCGCCATCGAACTCGAATGCCTCGCCAGCACGCCGTACGCCCTCAAGCTCCAGTACGATGCGCTCGGCGGAAACTATGCCCTGGCGCCGTCCGTGGCGCTGACCGGAACCAATGGATGGGTCGCCGTGCGCTGGACGGTGGACGACGCCTATTTCGGCAACCGGCAAAACGGGCCGTCCGATTTCCGCCTGGCGGTGCCGGCGGGCCAGCGCCTTTATCTACGTTCCACGACGGTCGCGTTCCCGGCGGAGGAAGAGTCGCCGATCGTGGCCGGATTGCGGA
>JBGSLE010000438.1:0-4790 GCA_041740875.1 Pontiella sp.
CGCACCGCCTCCGGCGGCTTGGTTTTGGATACGGCCAGCAGGCGGACGCTGCCGCGCGGCCGTCCGGCTTTTTCGCACGCGGCGGCGATGCGCCGCTCCACGGCATCCAAACGTTCTGCAAAGGTTTCGTTCATGAAAAGGACTGGTGTTGGGTTCTACTGACGGCTTGAACACATACCTGCATTAGGCTATGGGTTAAAGTATGAAAGCATCCAAACTCGCGGTTCTCTCCCTGCTGGCCCTTGCCTTCCCCGCCCTTGGCGGCCCGGAAGTGGACCGCCTGCTCGCCGGATATGCCCAGATCGAAACGGTGACCTGCCAGATCCGGCGCAACAAGGAGGGCGAGGCCGGCAAGATGATGTTCCTCAGCCGCGTCTACTGGACCAACAAGAACCAGATCCATTCCGAAGGCATCACCCCGTTCCGACGCCGCACCATTGCGGACGGCGAGCGCCTTTACCAATACATGGATGAAGCTCCCAAGGGGTTTTCCCGGCCCGTCGGCGAACTATCGGAACAGATGACCCTTTCGCTGCTGCTGGTGCCCGGAACCGCCATGGAGCACCTGCTCCGGCTGCGCGGCAGCGAGGAATCCGTCCTTGAGCCGGAGAAAGACGCCCCCAAGCGCGTCGCCATCCAGCTGGAGGACAAGTACGTGGTGTTGCGGTTCGACGGCCAGGACCGGCTCATCGGCGTCGAATTCTACCGGGCGGCAGATTGCCGCGAGAGAGTCGCCTCGTACGAATACAGCAACTTTGTCGAAGCGGCTCCCGGGGCCTGGGTACCCATGACCCATCGAGCCGCAGTGCAGGACGGGAAGATCGACTTCAATGAGCTGGTCAAGGTCGACCGCTTCGTGGCCAACAAGCCCGTGGCCGATTCGCTGTTTATTGCCGGCAACTTCTTCGACAAGGGCATTGACTTTGTCGACGATTTCGCAAAAATTTTCCCCGAGTAACAAAGGTTATTGCGGCGAGGGCCGCAGAAAGGAAAGGAAAACACATGAAGAAACTCATCGCAGGAATGCTGATTGCCGTAATGGCGCTGTCCACGGCCGTGCCTGTTGCGCAAGCCAAGAACCCGGAACGCGGAGGAGTCGTCGGCTTCTTCACGGGCTGCTGCTTGGGCATGCGCGCAGGCGGCGACTACAACGAAGGCAAAAGCTCGCACTGGCGTGAATGGTGCCGCGTGATCCCCTACGTTGGCCTCATCTTCGCCATCTGGGACGGTATCGAAGCCGCCGGCGGAACCACCACGGCCGACTATGCCGAACAGTATGGCTCGACCTACTTCTAATCGGCTCCGTTTCATGACGTTTAAGAGCATTCCCGCAATCACCCTTGCGGGAATGTTCTTTTTTTGCGCCCATTGCGTGGCGGATGCGCTCGAACTGGCGACCGACCTGTTCAAGAAAAACGAATGGGAACTTTGCCGCCGCGAATGCAGACGCGCCCTGCTGGCAGGCCAATCCCCGCCGAACGATTTCTGTTGCTCGACACCATGGCTGCGGTCCGCACCGGCGCCGACCCCGCCGCGTGCCGCCGGCAATTCGAAGGCATCATCGCCACCAATGCCAACCGGCAGGCGACGGCGATCGCCGCGTATGAACTGGGCCGGTTGCAATGGCAGGCCGAGCAACCCGAGGCGGCGCTGGAATCCTTCCAGCTCGCGTTCCACACCACCACCAACAAGACCCTCTTCCTCCACTCCTCCTGCGCGATGTTCCAACTTTTCCAGGAGCACCGGGAGCTGAAAAAGGGACGCGAGGATCTCATCAGCCAGATCACCACCTCCCGTTCCGAATACTACGCCGACCTCTTTTCCGCCACCAAGAAGCCCGATCCGGCGAACGGCCAGCCCGAAGCGCCCGGCTGGATCATCCAGTTTTACCGCACGCAAATCAGCCCGGCCATCGGGAACCGGTGCGTACTGGAGCCGAGCTGTTCGGAATATTTCCATCAAGCCAGTTGCAAACATGGCCTCCTGGCCGTACCGATGATCGCCGACCGTTTTTACCGCGAACCCGACGTGAGCAACGCCAAGGAGGATCCAGTCACCATGCCCAGCGGCCAAATCCGCTACCGCGATCCCATTGAAAACCACGATTTTTGGATGAATCCATGATCCTTTTAAACACCCGCTACGCTCAAGACACAAAGAGCCCGAAGCTTCGTGGCCTTCGTCTCTTTGCGTTCAATTCCGGTCGCTCCGCGTCGGGCTTTTTGTCGGCCGCATTCGCCTGCCTTGCCTTGGCCGCTTCCGCTTCGGCGGACAACACCACCTTCCGGCTGGCCACGGAGCTGCTCGGCGAACAACGCTACACGCTCTCCGCCGTCGAATTCCGCCGGTTCGCGATGGAGGCCCCCGCGCCGCCGGAACAAGCCGCCGCCTACCTCTATTCCGGCTATGCCTATCTCCAAGCCGGGGAACCGGATTCCTCCAGCGAAATGCTCGACCGGGCCGAAGCGGCCGATGGCGAATCCTCCTACGCCAACGAGCTCGCCCTGCTCTACGCCGAAACCGCCCGACTCCAAAAGGATGCCGGCTCGGCACTCTATTTCTACGACATCCTGGCCGAGGATGGCTCCGGTGAGCCCTACCGGATCTTCGCCCTGCGCCGCTCGGCCGCCATCCACCTGGCCAACGGCGATACCGCCGCCGCCCGGACACAGCTGGAGCGTTCGCCCGCCGACGAATCCGCCGCGCTCCAAGCCCTCCAGGCCTACGCCGGCGGAAAAGACAAGAGCCCGAAGATCGGCGGCTGGCTGGGGCTGATCCCCGGCGCGGGCTACTGGTATTCCGGCGAAATCGCCAACGGCTTCCGCAGCCTGCTCCTCAACGGCGTTTTTATTTTCGGCATGGTGCATACCGCGCAGGAGGACCAATGGGGCGCGTTTGCCGCCATTACCTTTTTTTAAGTCACGTGGTATTCCGGCAGCATCTACGGCGGCATCGACGCCGCCGAGCGCCACAACCAGGAGAGGCTCGCAACCGCGCGCGAGGCCATCGAAGGCTCCCTTTCCTACCAGCCCGATCCCGAGATCGTGGTCCCGCTCTTCAAGCTCAACATCCACTTCTGATGAAGCGCTTTCCGATATATAGACGAGGCATCTTCCTGCTCCTGCTATGCCCCGGCATGCTGTTTGCCGAATACCGCTTCCCTATCGGCGAAAAAGCCACCTACAAAATCCTGTGGGGCCTGATCCACTGCGGCACCTCCACCATTTCGTGCGACGAAGTCGAGCGCGACGGCGAAACCCTCATCCGCATCCGCGTCCGCGTGCAAAGCAACCGGCTGGTTTCGGCCGTCTATCCGGTCGATGACACGGTGGACTGCTTCATCGACCCCGCAACGGGGTTGTCCGTGCGCCTGGAAAAGGATACGACCGAAGGCGGTTTCGTCTGCAAGGATGTCCTCGAAATCGACCGGGAAACCAACACCGCCCAATGGACTAGCCACTCGCAAAACATCTCCACCAACTATCCCATCGCAGCGGGCGCGTGCGACGCCGTCTCCTTCCTCTACGCCTTCCGCCAGCACGATTTCGCCGCCGGCCAATCCAGGGACTATCCGCTCGTGGTCGATGCGACCTTGCATGCCATCACCGTCACGGCGAAAGAGACCGCTGAGAAAACCATCGGGGAAACCGGAAAAACCAGATGCCGCAGCTATGCCGTCACCCCCAAGCGCGACGATCTGTTCGTGCGCAAAATCCCCAAGGAGATTTGGCTGACCGACGACGACCGCAAAATCCTGGCGCGCATGGATGTGAAGGTGCCCGTCGGCAAGGCGCGCATCGTGCTCGACGAATACGTTCCTCCTGCGCAGTAAGGTTCTAGCGTTTTCGCTGCTGGGGGGCGCACAACCGGGCGAGCAGGGTTTCGAATAGCAGTTCGTGCGGAATCGACCCTTCGGAAAGCATCCGTTCGTGGGTATCGACCACCTGTTGCTTGCGAAGGGCCAGGTTGCGGGCGGTGTAGGCCGAGCATTGGTTGGCGAACTTGCCGGCGCGGAACCAGTGCATCTTGCGCGGATCCTCGGCCAGCTGCGCAAAATAGTCGTCCAGCTCCGGGCCATTGCTCCACTGGATGCGGCTTCCATTCAACCGGAGCCAGCCGGCGTCGATGTATTCGCGGAAGCGCAGCAGATTGTTCAGCAGGGTTTCCAACTGGATGATCAACCCCACCGCCGTCTGCTTCTGGAAAAGCAACTGGCGGAAGAGCCGGATGGCGTCGCCCAGCCGCCGTTCGGCGACCGCGTCGGTGAAATCCCACGCCACCGCTTCGCCAGAGGTGGAGGTGATCGCCTGCACATCCTCGAAGGTGATGTTTTTTTCGGCGCCCTTGTAGAGCACCATCTTTTCCACCTCGTTCATGATTTGGCGCGTGTCGTAGCCGGTCTTGTCGACAAAGGCGTCGGCCGCGGCGGAATCGATGGAAAAACCTTCGCGCTTAAAGAGGGAAACGGCGCGTTGCAGCGCCACCGGGCGCGCCTCGTAGTCGCGTTCCGGAATGTCGTACTCCGCCACTTCGCCCGCCTCGGAAACCGCCTTATAAAAAGCCGATCGCTTGTCGATGCCCGGGGCCGACAGCACCAGGAACTGGTCGGCGGCCAAACCGGCCTTGATATCCTTCGCCAGTTCGCCGAGCAGGCGCTTGACCTGCTCGTTCTTGATGATGACGCCGTTCGCAAGGAAGGTGGCGTCGCGAAACCAGACGACCTTCTTGCCGCCGAAAAGGCCGACGGTGCGGAACGCCGCGAGGCAGCGGTCGAGCGCCGCCGCCGCGTC
>JBGSLE010000439.1:0-1597 GCA_041740875.1 Pontiella sp.
AAAAAGTGACCTCCAAGGGCGGGACGACCGAAGCGGCGATCAATACCCTGGACGCGAGCGGCGTAAAGGATGCCGTGGTGGCGGCGTTGCTTGCGGCGCAGGCGCGCTCCCGTGAATTGGCAAAGGCTTGATGTGCCATGGCTCGGTTGAATCGCAATTTGTTTTCCACCGTTCTGGTGATGCTGATCCTCTATGCCGGGATCCATGCGCTTTCCCGGACGGAGGGGGCCCGCACGGCCATTGCCGACAAGATATCCAACGGTACGCGGCAGCCCGTTGCGCTGAAAGAATGCGCCGCGACGCCCTTGCTGGGCCTCCGGCTAAAAGGCGTGTCGTTCCAGGGGGTCGAAATTCCCGAAGCAATCGTGTCGTTCAATTGGTTCTCCTTTCTCTCCCATCAAATGCCGTTTGTCCGGCAATTGGATCTGGTGGGTGCCGAAGTGAAGTTCAAGCGGGTTCCGGGCAGCGGCTATTGGGAACCGTTGGTGCTGAACGAAATTAGCATGCGGCTGGGGGAGGCCGTCGGCCTGGAATCCGCCAAACCGTCCGGCGACGGGGTATTGCCAAAATTCCCGGCCTACGTCATTAACGCCCGGACCATGCTCCAGCTGCGTGGCGGAACGGTGGCATGGTTCGACGAATCGGGGCGCGAACTGGCGCTGCTTTCGGGGGTAGTCCTCGGGGTCAAGGATGGCCGGTTCATTGACCGGCGGGTTCTCCAGACCATCATCGAATGCGCCAAGATACGGCTGGCGTCGGGGCGCAGCCTTGATGGTTTCCGGCTCGAAGCGTTCCGGGTCGAGGGCGCGGACCTGGTCATGGTCCTCGAAATGTCCGACAGCGCCGGTTCCTACGACGCGTTTGCCAGTGAAACCCTCTGGGCGGACCTTAATCGCCACCTCGCCGCGCTTTCGAAGCTTTGAGCGGGACGGAAAAAGCGGAAATGCGTTTGACCTTGCAGGCGCTTTTTCGTAAACAACCCGCTCTTTCCACGGCCAATGTAGCTCAGTTGGTAGAGCAGCTCATTCGTAATGAGCAGGTCATCGGTTCGATCCCGATCATTGGCTCCACATTTCCCCTGTTTCTCGTTTTTTCTGTGCGCCGTTTGCGTCGGTGTGCGCCATGTATATTCAAAATGAGCAGGGCATGCGCGGTTTGTCCATCTGTTTGCATCTTTTCCCTATGGTTTTTTAAAAAGCGCGTGCGTACCATGTGACAGTGCGGGTGTAAACACCTTGCGGAGGATGCGTGCCGTGCCTGTCATCCGCCGGATGGTTCGAAGGGATGGCGTTTGTGCGGGCTTTTCCGACGGGCTTGGCGGGGCGGAGGGCTTGGCGCGGGGTTTGATTAGCGGAGTGAGGCTCCAAGGAGGAAGAGATGGGAATAAAGGACATTATCGTATTCGTTGCCTTCGTGGCGGCGGTGCTGACGGTTGGCTTGTGGAAATCCAAGGGAGAAGACACGCACGGCGAAGAGGGTGCGGCGGACTACTTCCTGGCAGGCCGCGGCCTGACCTGGTGGCTGATCGGGTTTTCGTTGATTGCGGCGAATATTTCCGCCGAACAATTTGTCGGCATGTCGGGCCAGGGCGCCGGAC
>JBGSLE010000440.1:0-4434 GCA_041740875.1 Pontiella sp.
GGGCAAGGGCGCCCTTAATAATTTCCGCGAAGCCTGCGAGATTCTTGGCGTTCAGGCCAATATCGTTGCGTTGGCCGACGCCTTCCCCGACGCCGTGGGCAAGCTAGCCAAGCAGTTCGAGGTGCCGCAAGAACGTTGCCACGCGGGCTTCGACGCCTACCGCAAGGTGATGGAGTCGAATGCGCAATTTGTCCTGCTGGCGACTCCGCCGCTGTTCCGCCCGCTCCACCTTGAGGCGATGCTCTCGGCCGGCAAGAACGTCTTCGTCGAAAAGCCGGTCGCGGTCGATCCCGTCGGCTGCCGCAAGGTGATCGAGCTGGGCGAGCTGGCCAAGAAAAAGGGGCTGGCCATCGTGGCCGGCACGCAGCGCCGCCATGCGGCCAGCTACCGCAAGAACAAGGCCCTGGTCGAAGCGGGCGCGATCGGCGAAATCCTCGGCGGCACGGTGAGCTGGAACGGAGCGGTGCCGTGGATCTATGCCCGCCGCGACGGATGGAGCGATGCCGAATACCTCGCGCGCAACTGGCTCAACTGGGTGGAACTCTCCGGCGACCATATTTGCGAGCAGCATGTCCACAACCTCGATGTGGCCAACTGGTTCATTGGCCGCACCCCCGTTTCGGCGGTGGGCTTCGGCGGGCGTGCCCGCCGCGAGACCGGCAACCAGTTCGATTTTTTCAGCATCGACTTCGACTATGGCGATAGCGTCCACATCCACAGCCAATGCCGCCAGATCTCCGGATGCTTCGACCGCGTCGGCGAGGAGCTGCGCGGCAGCAAGGGCGTCGTTTTTGGCGGCGGCAAGCTCAAGGGCGATCCCGCCATCACCGTCCCCGATCCGGTCGCCGATTCCGCCAACGAAATGGTCCAGGAGCATGTCGACCTGATCCGGAGCGTTCGCGAGGGCAACCCCCTCAACGAGGCGGCCACCGTGGCCGAATCGACCGCGACCGCCGTGATGGGCCGGATCGCCGCCTACACGGGCAAGCTGGTGCGCTGGAGCGACCTGTTCCAAAACCAGCAATCGGAGTGGTACAACCTTGCGTGCGGCATTCCGGCGGAGGCGTTCGAAGCCGGTACCGTGCAAATGCCGCCCGAAGACGTGGTTCCCGTGCCGGGCGACGGGAAACCCATCCGCCGCCGCTAAACCTTAAAAGGAGAATCCCATGAAGAAAATCGCCGCCGCCACCCTGCTTGCCTGCATCGCCACCGCCGTCATTGCGGAGAATGAATGGACGCCGTTGTTCAACGGAAAGGATTTTTCGGGATGGACGTTTGATGTGCGCGACGACGCGCCGCCGGAAGCCATCTTCACGGTGGCCGACGGCACCGTGACCGTCCGTGGCAAGGGCAACAACCCCGGCGTGATGCGCACGCAGGGCACCTATTCCAACTATGAGCTGGAATTCGAATGGCGTTGGATGGGCGGCAAGGGCAACAGCGGGTGTCTAGTGCATGCCTCGACGCCGCGCGAGATGGCCATCTGGCCCAAATCCATCGAGGTTCAGCTCATGGCCGAAAACGCGGCTGATTTTTGGCTGATCGGCGAAACCCTCGAGACGGAGCAACGGCAAATCGCCCTCGACAAGCAAGGAAAGCCCACGCGCCGCCGGCAAAACCTGACCGACGGGTCGGAAAAGCCGCTGGGCGAGTGGAACCGGATGCGCATCGTCGCCAAGGACAAAGGCCTTGAGGTTTTCGTGAACGACGAATTGGTCAACAAAGGGTGGGACTGCTCGGTCGGCGCGGGCACCATTTGCCTCCAGGCCGAAGGGGCGGATATCCAGTTCCGCGGCATCCGGCTGCGGCCGGTCAGCCCGTAGCTTGGCGGCCCTCGTTTTACCGGTAGCGGTCGTGCCAGAGGTGCTTGAACCACAGGCGGCCGGTGGAAACGATGAACAGCAGCCCGGACACGATGATCGCGATGACCAGCGCAAGGCTGGAGCGTTCGTGCGCCGGGATATCGCCGGGGTCGAGGTGGCCCTGGTGGAAAACCAGCAGGCCGAGCACCAGCACCACCGCCGCGGACACCAGCGTGGGCATGTGCGGCTTCATCCTAAACATGGGCACCTTGCCGTGACTACTATACATACCCAACCCCAATGATTGTTCGTTTAATCGGTTGAAGATGCGCCAAAACCCGGCGGGCATCGAACCCAAACGGCGGGAAAAACTAGTACATTTTACTAGTCCTGCGCCGGATCAGCAAAACTGCTTGAGGACGGCGAGCAGATCCTCCTGGCGCACCGGCTTGGCAAGGTAGCCATCCATCCCCTGCTCCAGGAACTTTTCGCGGTCGCCCTTCATGGCGTGGGCGGTGATGGCCACGATCGGCGTGCGGCGGTCGCCTTCCTGCGCCCGGATCATGGCGGTGGCCCTGAGCCCGTCGAGCACCGGCATCTGGATGTCCATCAGGATCATGTCGTAGCGGGGGCGGCTTTCAGGCGGGGCGGTCAGCTTCAGCCGGGCGAGCGCTTCCCGTCCGTTTTCGGCCACATCGACCCGGCATCCAAGCTTTTCGAGCATCTTGACCGCCACGCGCTGGTTGAGGCGGTTGTCCTCGACCAGCAGGATGTCGAGGCCGAGCGCTTCCGCCGCCCGGGCCTCTGCCGGACGGGCATGGGACGACGGCTCGCCGTCTTCCATGTTGAGCGTCAGGTTGAAATGGAACTCCGCGCCCCGGCCGGATTCGCTGGCGACGGCGAGCCGCCCGCCGAGCTGCTCGACCAGCTTGCTGGAGATGGCCAGCCCCAGCCCGGTGCCGCCAAATTCGCGCGTATGGGATCCGTCGGCCTGGGTAAACTCCTCGAAAATGATTTTCTGGAACTCCCGCGGTATGCCGATGCCGGTATCGCGGACGCGGAATCGGAGCGTGCATTCGCCGCCGGTTTTTTGCAGGCATTCAACCCCGAAGCTAACGCTTCCTTCCTTCGTGAACTTGACCGCGTTGGAGAGCAGGTTGATGAGGATTTGGCGCAGGCTGCCTTCGTCGGTGCGAACCAGCGGGAGGTCGGGCGGGCATGCCAGTTCGAACCCGAGGCTCTTGGCCTGGGCGGTCGGCATGAAGAGGGCGTGCAGTTCGCGCAGGACCCGGGCCACGTTCACCGTGTCGATGTGCAGATCGAACTTGCCCATTTCGATGCGCGAGAGGTCGAGGATGTTGTTGATGATCTTCAGGAGGTTGCCGGCCGATGAGTAGATGGTTTCGACATAATCGCGTTGCTCGGGTGTCTAGGCGGTATCCTTGAGCAGCTGCGCCATGCCCAGCACCCCGTTCATGGGGGTCCGGATTTCATGGCTCATGTTGGCGAGGAACTGGCTCTTGCTCCGGTTGGCCCGTTCGGCAGCGTCCTTCGAGGCCTGCAGTGCCTCCGCCATGCGCGCCTGCTCCTGGCCGCGCCGGTCCAGTTCCGCCAGCATGCTGTTGATCCCGCGTCCCAGCCCGCCGAGTTCGTCCTGCGAACGCACAAGGGACACCCCGACCGAATAGTCGCCCTTTTCCACGGCCTGCAGGCACCGGAGCACGGCCTTGAGCCGGGGGTAGGTCAAGATGTGCAGCAGGGCGGCGCACCCCAGGCTGATGAGCAGGATGCTCAGCGAAAATCCGACCAGGAAGCCATTGGCGATCCGTTGCTTGCGCGCGGTGGCGTTCGCCGTACTGATCGCCAAATGCAGGTGTCCTTCCAAGCCTTCCGGCCCCTTGAGCGGCGAGGTCACAACCAGGTGGTCGCTCGTCGGCACCCCGGCCGCTCCATGGAACTGGTCGAACCGTGTTCCTTCCTGCGCCGGATCGGAGCAATAGAGCACCTGTCCGTCCATCTGGTCGACCGCCGCCACGAGCACGTCCTCGCCCACCAGCCGCGACAGCGCGTGCGGGTCGCGCGCCATCGAAAGCGGGGCCGCCCCCTCGTTCATCAAGAGACCGGGAATTTGCGACTGCATGCGGAGGCGTTCGTCGATCTCGGCGGCAAAGGTGCGGATGTAGTAGATGCCGAGGCTGGAGAGCAGCAACGAGGAAATCAGGAAGGTCGCCAGACTCAGCTTGAACGCCAGCGACTGGAAAAAACGGGGGAACACCTTTGGCTCAGCATGTTTATCCATGCCCCACAGCATAGGCGATTTGCCAAAACGCACAACGCCGAAACCCGCCCAATCACGGCGTCCAAATCCGCCGGCCGCATCCGCGCTCCACAAGCAAACAGGATCCTCTTGGTTTCCCTCGCCGTCGCGGTTAAGAATCCTTCCCATGAAAGAACGGATGGTTCAACCGGATTGCTGGCGCTACGGGCTGCCCGGCGGCTTCGAGGCGCTGGCGGGGAAAACCGATGCCGACAACGACCTGCTCAGCCTCAAGGTGGCAAAGGCGAACGACCTGTGGTTCCACCTGCACGGCCAGCCCGGCAGCCACGTCATCCTCCGCCATCCCGACGGAAC
>JBGSLE010000441.1:0-3392 GCA_041740875.1 Pontiella sp.
AACGCGCCGCCCGCCGGCTCTACAACGGCGGCGAGGCGCAGGACGCGCTGCTCGCCCGCGTGGGCGAAGCGTGGAAACCCTACCGCTCCGTGGCGAGCTGGTACCTTTGGCAGTCGCTGGACAACACCTAGCGCGGCCGCAGGAAGACCGGAAAGGTGGATTTCCCAGTGTGGCTGGCACCGCTTCCCGGTTTGCGGTTAAGCGGTCTTACACCCCCGACTGCACCGCTTCCCGCTTTGCGGTTAAGCGGTACTACACCCCATCTTCCCGCTGTCCAACCGCTGTTTCAGCGGTGTAGGACCGCTTACCCGAAGGGAAGCGGTGCCCTCTTTTCCGACGTTGTCCTTATGCAAATGGCCTTTATGCCGATCAGCGCGCCCAGCCATCCCGCCCACCCCGATGCCGGGAAAACGCCCCGATCAACACCGCACTCGCACCCTGAACCGAACCCTGTTCATCTCCCGGAAAGCCCGCATCCGCCCATCCGGACGGAAAGAAACACAATGAAAACCATGGCGGAACCCTCCGGCTTTCCATACAATCCCCATACGTTGCCGACGCGGGCCGAAGGGCTCAGTCCAACAGAATTTTATCCTCCTGCCATTCGTCTCCTGCGATGGAATCTGGAGTTCCGGGAAGGCAGGAGGGATAAAATCCTAATCGTTCTATCAATTAAATGAAATCTTGCATCATACCTAAAGGATTTGCTGAGAGATCGACAGCCATGGGCTGCATTTTGCTTGCCGTATCCGTCTATACATATTTATTTTCAAGGTTGCTCTCCATATTGCTATACATCCTTTCGCATGTATTAATACTCATCGGTTTGTGCACATTGATTGCGTGTACGCTTTATAAGCCTAAATGGTTGAGGTTCAGGAGATCATGCATAATCACTCTATTAACAGTGGTATTTTATGTGCAGTCCGAAATATTTTTCACATTCGGCTTGTGGACATATTTTGCACTCAATTACACAAAACTTACTGAGTCATTCAGCAAACAGACCTCGTCTATTAGAGACAATAGCGAACATCAGATCGGGATAGCCTCCGAAAGCGAGGATATTATATTTGTTGAAGTTAGTGGGTTTCTTGATGCACGGCATGGGTTCCTTAGGAGTGCAAATGGAAATCAACTTACCTCAGTCCAGATCAATAGCTTTTCCGAGAAAATGATTACTGTAAAATACCTTAAGGATGGGTGGTATTATTTCCACAGCTAAACTTCAATCGAACCACCATTAAACCTTCTGAGTAAAGACCTGCGAAGCACATGATGCCGAAGGCGGATCAAAAATCCCCCAATCCATCTTTGCGTTTTTCCAACTTTCGCTATCGTTCTGACCAGACTGGTTTCAGCCCACGGGGTCGGGATAGCGGTATTCCTTGCCTTCGTAGTTCACGAAGACCACCTCGTCGCCTTCGCGGCGGAGCTGTTCGGTTCCGAGCAGCGGCACCTTGCCCCCGCCGCCGGGGGCGTCGATGACAAATTGCGGCACGGCGAGGCCGGAAATATGGCCGTGCAGCGAGCGGATCAGCGCGATGCCCGTTTCCACCGGCGTGCGGAAGTGCGCGGAGCCGCGGACGGGGTCGCATTGCAGCAGGTAGTAGGGCTTCACGTTGATTTCGAGCAGGCCGTAAAAGAGGTCGATAAGGGTCTGGGTGTCGTCGTTGACGCCCTTGAGCAAGACGGTCTGGCTGACCATGCCGACGCCGTGGTCGGAGAGCTTGCGGCAGGCTTCCCGGGTTTCGGGGGAGAGTTCGGCGGCGTGGATGAAGTGGAGGCTGAGCCAGACGCGGTGCCGGCGGAGGATGGCGCAGAGTTCGTCGGTGATGCGCATGGGCAGGACGGCGGGAACCTTCGAGCCGATGCGCACCATGCGGACATGCGGAATGCGGCGCAACCGGCCGAGGATTCCGTCGAGCACGGCGTCGGCCATGGTGAGCGGGTCGCCGCCGGAGAGGAGCACGTCGCGGATTTCTGGGTGCGCCTCGATGTATTGGAAGCTTTCCTCGAACGGTGACGAAGCATCCGGCTTCGTCCCGCCGGGATGGGATTGAACGGCGCTGGAAGCTCCGTCTATCGGACGGGGCTTGCCCACGAGGCGCGACCGGGTGCAATAGCGGCAATAGGTGGAGCAAAAGGTGGTGGCGAGGAAGAGCACCTTGTCCGGATAGGTGTGGATCAGGTGCGGCGTGGCGCGGTGGAGTTCCTCGCCCAGCGGGTCGTCCAGCTCCCCGGGAACCCGGTGGTTTTCGCGGCGGTCTGGAATGACGGTTTTGCGCAAGGCGGGCTGCTTGAGCAGCCGGGCATAGTGCGGGGTGACGGCGAAGGAGAGCGGCATTTCGCCCTCCAGCGCAGGACGCTCCTCCCCGTCGGGCTCGATGTATTCCGCGAGCTGCGCGCAGGTGGAGATGCGGTTGGCGATCTGCCATTTCCAGTCGTTGTATGAAGCATCCATTTGCATAGCCGCCGTAAAAAACGGATACCATATACCGGATCGGGCGGATTTCATGGCCATAAAAAAGCAACCAATATCCCCGTCCGCGTCGCGGACAGTTGACATGAGTACTTTGCTCTGCATTATACGCGGATGCCTACGGACAAAGACCCTACCGACGCCTTGCTGAAAAAGGTGAAAACCGCGATGGTGCAGAGCCTGCGCGACACCAATATTTCCAAGCTGCTCCCCGAAAACCGGAGCATCATGGGCAGCGGGAAGATGCTGCGGGCCCGCTTGGCGCTCGCCGTCGGTGCCGCCAATGGCAGCGACGAAAAAACCGCCGTCCACTCCGCCGCCGCGGTCGAAATCATCCACGCGGCGAGCCTGCTGCACGACGACGTGATCGATGGCGGCCTGCTGCGGCGCGGCGCGCCGACGTTCTGGAAAAAATATGGCACCAACGGCGCGATTCTCTTCGGCGACCTGCTGGTCTTCAAGGCCCTCAACCTGCTCGTCGAGGTCGGCCGCGCGGATTTGCTGAAGGAGCTGATCGACATGTCGGCGCAGGTTTGCCGCTCGGAGGTGGAGCAGGAACTGATCCTGCGCGGCACCCCCGGTACCTGGGGGGAGTGCGAGCAGATCGCCCGCGCCAAGACCGGATCGCTTTTTGCTTTCGCCGCCGTATCCGGCGCAACCAACGAACCCGGGCAGGTCGAAGCCCTGCGCGAGGCGGGTTTCATCCTGGGCACGGCCTACCAGCTGGCCGACGACATCCTCGACGCCTCCGGCAACGAGGCGGTATCGGGGAAAACCCTCGGCAAGGATGCGGAACGGGGGAAAACGACCGCGCTCACCGCCACCCTGAACACCCCCGCCGACCCCGCCGGCTACATTTATTCGCTGCTGGACGCCTCGGCGGCGCAACTGGCGGCGTGGCCGCCGCGTG
>JBGSLE010000442.1:0-3622 GCA_041740875.1 Pontiella sp.
GTCGGCTTGGGCAGGCCGGCCAACGCGCTGAGCGTCGGGTAGAAATCGACCATTTCCGCCAAGGCGTCGGTTTGCGCGCCGCGCTGCCGCAGGCCGGGGGCGTCGATGATCAGCGGCACGCGGGCGGACTCCTCGAACAGCGTCCGTTTCTGGTAATGCCCGTGTTCGCCCATGTGGTAGCCGTGGTCGGAGGAGAAGAGCACGATCGTGTTGTCGCGCAATCCCGTTTCATCAAGCGCATCGAGGACGCGGCCGATCTGCGCATCGACAAAGCTGATGGTGGCCCAATAGGCCAGGATCGACTTGCGGGCAAGCTCGTCAGAGAGGGTGTTCTCCGCCGCGCGGGCCAGCAGGCTTTGTTTGGCGGGTTCGGGGATGGTGTCGAAATAACCCTCAGGCACCGTGGGAACCTTGATCTTGCCGAGGTCGTAGAGGTCGAAATATTTCTTGGGCGCGACATACGGGGTGTGGGGCTTGTAGAACCCCACGCCAAGGAAGAACGGCTTGCCGGCGGCGGCATATTTTTTCATCAGCGCGATCGATTCCGTGGCCACCATCCCATCGGTATGGTCCTCGTCGCGTCCGGTGGGATCGGCATACCAGCTCAGCTGCGCGCCGAAACCGCCCTTGCCGGTGACCGACTCGATCAGCCCGTCGGCCTCGACCTGTTTGTCGCGGCCCTTCGGATTGATGCGTTCGTTCCACGACGTTGGATCGTCATGGCCGTCGGTGCCGATGTCGCTCGGGTTGTTGTAGTGGAATATTTTTCCGACGCGGGCGGCGACATAGCCATTGTTCATGAAGTGCTGGCTCATCGTCACGGCGTCGGGATGGACGTCGCGCAGCAGGTCGTGCAGGTTGTAGAGCCCGGTCTGGTCGGGGTAGAGCCCGCTCATGATGCTGTTGCGCGACGGCCCGCAGAGCGCGTATTGGCAGTAGGCGTTGCGGAAGAGCATGCCGCGCGCCGCCAGCTTGTCGAGGTTCGGCGTCTGCACCGTCGGATGCCCGTAGGCGCCAATATAGTCGTTCAAGTCGTCGGTCATGATGAACAGGACGTTTGGCTTGGCGGACGCGCCGCAGGCGAGCGCCGCGGACAGAAGCAATATCGATTTCATTCGTTTCATGGTCGTTGCCCTTCCCTACTTTTTTTTCTTTTGCTTGCCGGCCGTCGGGATGGTTTCTTCCGCAGGAACCTGATAGTGCGCGCGCGCAGCCGGGCGAGTTCCTGCTTCAGCGCCGCAATCCGATCGGCGTTTTCGGGATTGCCGTAGGTGTTGTTCATCTCCGACGGATCCTTTTCGAGGTCGTAGAATTCCCACTCCTCGCCGTTGGGCACATCGCGGCCATAAAAGCGGATGAGCTTGTAGCGCTTGTCGGCCACGCCCTCGTGCCTTCTGGCGCTGTGGACGCCGGGATATTCGTAGTAGTGGTAGTAGAGGCTCGTGCGCCAATCCTTGGGCGTTTCGCCCTTGAGCAGCGGAACGAGGCTCTTCCCCTGCATCTCCGCCGGGATCGGCGCACCCGCGAGGTCGAGAAAGGTTTCGGCGAAGTCAATGTTCTGCACTAGGTCGGCATTGACCGAGCCCGGCTTAATGACGCCCGGCCAGCGGGCGATCAGCGGCGTGCTGAAGGATTCCTCGTACATGAAGCGCTTGTCGAACCAGCCATGCTCGCCGAGGTAGAAGCCTTGGTCGGAGGAGTACATGACGATGGTGTTTTCCTCCAATCCCATCTGCTTCAGCGCGTCGAGCACGCGGCCGATGTTTTCGTCAACGCCCCAGGTGCAGCGCAGGTAGTCCTTGAGGTAGGTCTGGTATTTCCACCGCACCAGCTCCTGGCCTTCGAGCGGGTTTTTGGCGATGAATTCGTTGCGCGCCGTGTAGTGCGACGGGTTGCCCCCGACCTTGCCCTTCCCCACCTTGAGATCCTTATCCATGGACATGGTTTCGGCAATGTTCATATCCTGCTCCCGGGCGGCGGTGGTGCGGGTGGCATAGTCGTCGAACAGGTTGTCTGGTTCGGGGATGACCAGATCCTCGTATTTCGCCATGTGCCGTTCGGCCGGCTGCCAGTTGCGGTGCGGCGCCTTGTGGTGGATCATCAGCATGAACGGCTTCTTCGGATCGCGCTTGGTTTCCAGCCATTCCAGCGCCCGGTCGGTGACGATGTCGGAAGCATAGCCCTTGTACTGGGTCTTGCCGGCTTCGGTGACAAAGTCCGGGTTATAGTAGCTCCCCTGCCCCGGCAGCACCTCCCAATAGTCGAAGCCCTGCATCTTGCCATCGAGGTGGATCTTGCCGATCATCACCGTCTGGTAGCCGTTCTGCTGGAGAATCTTCTGGAACTGCTGCTGGTCGTGGTTGAACCCGCCGGAGTTGTCGATCTTCCCGTTCATATGACTGTGCTTGCCGGTCAGCAAGGTGGCGCGGCTCGGCGCGCAAATGGAGTTGCCGACATAGCAGCGGTCGAAGCGCATGCCCTCCTTGGCCAGGCGGTCAATGTTCGGCGAAGGATCGAGCACCTGCAGCCGCCCGCCGTAGGCACCGATGCTTTGGCGGGCATGGTCGTCGGAAAAGATCCAGACAATGTTCGGGCGCGCGGCCTGCGCCGCCGCCGCGATGCCCAGCGATGCCGCCAAGAGACCGGCCGCCAGGGTTCCAACAGGACGTGTGTTTTTCATGCTCATACTCCTCGTTTCATGGGTTTGAATGCTATCGGTCAAGGCTGGACGCTTCCTTGCGGAAATCCGGCATGGGAAAGCGGTCGGTCCGGAACGGGACCGCAGGCAGGCCAGCGCTGTTGTACAGGTTGCACAAAGGGAAATTGGCCCAGCCATAGCGGACGGCCACCGGGTCCTTCACGGCGGGCGAAGAGACCGCCACCGTATCGGCGCCAACGATCCGGGCCTGCGCCGCGACAAACCGCCGATCGGAACCGCAGACCATGAAGCCTTTGAGCTCGTTTGCTTCGGCCACCATCGGCGACGGCCCTTCGCCGGGCAGAAAACCCTTGGCGATGTTCAGCGCCACGCGGCGCGTTTCCAACCCCTGGCCGACATGGTCGAACACCAGCCGGACCGCGTCTTTGCCGATCTCCATCGACTTAAAGGCCGGGGAATCGGCCACGACCCCGGGGTTGTCGAGTTGCGCGGCCAGCAACGCCAGCCGTTCGCCCGGCAGGTTTTTGGCCTGCGGATGGATGTCTTCCGCCTCGCCGCCGTCGGTGATCGCGGCCATGCGGGTGCCGGGAATCTCCAACGACAGCACCTGCGCCTCGCGCTGCCAGGCCCACGCCTCGCCCGACCGGTCCCATTTGACCCCGTCGTACGGGGCCAGCTGAACAAACAGGAAGGGAAAATCGTGGCCCCACGCCTTGCGCCAGGAGCCGACCACATCGCGGAAGAGTCCGGGGTAGAGGTCCGGCCATTGCGCGTCGGACTCGCCTTGGTACCAAATGACACCCCGGATCGCAAAGGGCTGCAACGGATGGATGGTGCCATTGTAGAGGAAGGACGGCGCGCGGATCGCGTCCGGGTTTTGTTCGTTGGGGCGCCACTCGGGGTTGTCCGGGGAAAGGAAACGCGCATAGGCGGGATTGCCTTCGAGCACCTCGCGCGGTAGCC
>JBGSLE010000443.1:0-3492 GCA_041740875.1 Pontiella sp.
CGCCGGCATCGGCCAGCGCCCGCCGGGCGGCTTCGGCCCCGAGGTCCGATGCTGCCTGGCCGGGATCGGCGATGTGCCGTTCGCGCATGCCGGTGCGGGAATAGATCCACTCGTCGGTGGTATCGACGAGCTTCTCCAGATCGCGGTTGGTCACCGTTTTCGCGGGAAGATAGGATCCGGTGCCGATGATCGAGACCGTGCGCAGACTGTTGTTTATGCTAGCCACGGTCGGCGAAGACCTCGTTGATTTTCTCTTCGATCAAACTGTTCACCTTTTGTTCGATGGCTGCGGAGGCCACGCGAATCGCGTTGTAAACAGCGAAGGAGGAGGAGGAACCGTGACCGATAATGCAGACCCCCCGGACGCCCAGCAAGGGCGCGCCGCCATAGACCTCGGGATCGGTTTTCTTCTTCAATTCGGAAAAGGCGCCCGAAGCCTTCAGGATGCCGGCGCCGAGCTTGCGGATGGGCGACGCCGAAAAGGATTCCTTGATCCATTGGATCATGGCGTGCGCGGCGCCTTCGCTGGTCTTGAGCACCACGTTGCCGACAAATCCGTCGCAAACCACCACATCGACCGAGCCTTCGAACATGTCGTGGCTTTCAACGTTGCCGATAAAGTTGAGATGGGTCTGTTCGAGGATCTGGAAGGCTTCCTTGGTCGCCTTGCTGCCCTTGGAATCCTCCTCGCCGATGCTCATCAGGCCGACGCGGGGATTGGCGATGCCCAGGATGTGCTCGGCGTAGATGCTACCCATGATGGCGAACTCGGCCAGCATTTTCGGGGTGCAGTCGGGCGTTGCGCCGGCATCGAGCAAAACGAACGGGCCCTTGATGGAGGGCAAGACCGTCGCGATGGCGGGGCGATCCACCTTGTCCATGGTCCGCAAGCGCAAGAGGCTGGCTCCAACGGCCGCGCCGGTGCTTCCCGCCGAATAGACCGCGTCGGCCTTGCCATCCTTGACCAGCTCGACGGAGCGCATGATCGAGGAATCCTTCTTGCGCCGCAACGCCAAGGCGGGCGATTCCCCCATGCCGACTACTTCCGACGCATGGACGATTTCAATGCAGGCAGGCACCGCGCCCTTGTGTTTGGCGAGTTCAGCCCGGATCAAAGTTTCGTCGCCGACAAGAAACAACCGCTCCAATCCCTGAATCTCTTCAGCGGCCTGGATGGCGCCGGCAACGATCTCCCGGGGGGCGTAGTCGCCACCCATGGCATCGATGGATATTCGCATGGTGCCTACTCTTCAGTAGCAACCGTCAATACCTGGCGTCCGTTGTAGTAGCCACAGCTTTTGCATGCGCGGTGCGACATGGCCGGGGCTCCACATTGGGGGCACGAGGAAGCACGCGCAGTCGGCTTCTTGGTGTTCTGCGCCTTGCGCATCGCTGTCCTGCTCTTCGAAGTCTTTCTCTTTGGAACTGCCATCGCAATCCTCCTTACCTATAAATCCAAACCATCCAGCGCCGACCAGGCGCTGGGTTTATCCTTCGCCGCACATGCGCAGGCGCCTTCGTTCAGGTTGGCCCCGCATCGAGGGCACACCCCTTTGCACCCTTCGCCACAGACCGCAAAAGCCGGTACGTGCAGCAGTATCTCTTCCCGCAAATCTTCCGTAATATCGACTAAATCGGTACCTTCCGGGGCGGAATAAGCGCGTAGGAAATCGGATACGGCCACCGTTGTCGAGAAAAAATCCGAACATCTTCCACAACACAGCTCCATCCCGGCCGACAATTCGCCGCTGACGATCAACTCCCCCGAAACCACTTGGGCATAAAGACGATACGCAACTTCGCCCACGTTCCTGACGAAGCGGCTATCTTCGCATTGAAGAATCGATCCGGGATCGCTGCCTTCGTAGTGCGACCCCTCCTCGGGTATCCTGGCCACTAGAATAATCATGCTGTCTGCTCCTCGCTGGTTGCGGGGCGCATTAGGGCATCTAACGCCCAGTCCGTCAACCGCTTGTTTTTCGCTAGCGTACGGCCACGGCACAGGCTACCCTGCGCGCCCCTATGGAATTCACCGAACTCAATCTGGACGAAGCCCTCCTGCGCGCCGTGGCCGACGCGGGATTCAAGCACCCCACGCCGATCCAAGCCGCCGCCATACCCGCCATCCTTTCCGGCCGCGACCTGGTCGGTTGCGCCCGGACCGGAACGGGGAAAACCGCCGCGTTCGCCCTGCCCCTGCTCCAAAAACTGATGGCGGCGTGGACCAGCCCGCGAGAAATCCGCACCCGCGCCCTGATTCTCTCCCCCACCCGCGAACTGGCCATCCAGCTCCACCGGATCGTGCGGATGTTCGCCGCCCATACCGGGCTCAAAACCCTGCTGGTGCATGGTGGCAAGGGCTATGAGGAGCAGATCCAGACGCTGCGTCAAGGCGTTGACATCCTCGTTGCCACCCCCGGAAGGCTGATCGATTTGATCGACCGCAAAACGCTCAAGCTCGACCAGGTGGAACTCTTCGTGGTCGACGAAGCCGACCGCATGCTCGACATGGGTTTTGCCCCCGATATCCGCAAGATCGCCAAGCTCCTGCCCTCCACCCGGCAGGCCCTGTTCTTCTCCGCCACGATGCCCAAGGAGGCCCTCAAACTGGCCAACGGCATCCTGCATAAACCGATGCACGTTTCCAGCGATCCGGTATCCGCCGTCGCCGAACGAATCGAAAAGCGGCTCTACTATGTCGAAAAGAACAACAAGTTCGCCCTGCTCGAATGGGTGCTGAAACGGCTCGAATACAAGCGCGTCCTGGTTTTCTGCCGGACGCGGCGCGGCGCCGACCGCCTCGCGGAGCGGATGCTCAAGGCCGGACTGCCCGTCGCCGGCCTCCACGGGGAGATGCTCCAAAGCCACCGGCAGGAGATCCTCGATGCGTTCCGCAGCGGCGCGACCCCGATCCTGATCTCCACCGACCTCGCCGCCCGCGGAATCGACATCGAAGAGCTCTCCCACATCATCAATTTCGACATGCCGGGCGACCCCGAAACCTTTGTCCACCGCATCGGCCGCACGGCCCGCGCCGGCGCCTCCGGAACGGCCTTGAGCTTCTGCGACCCGACCGAAAAAAACTACCTGCGCGGAATCCTCGCCCATTTGGACGAGGAGATGGAATCCGTCGAAGACCACCCCTACCACAGCGAGCAGATCAAAAACTATTCCGGCAAGGTCCAGTCCAAGCACACGCCCGAACGGACGGCGGCCAAGCACAGCAAGATCCACGAGCAAAACTCCTGGAAACTCGCCCCCGGCGATAGCGCAAAGCTCCATGCCCAAACCGAAGGGCCGAAGAAGAACGCCCGCCGCAACCCGAAGCGCAAAAAAGGCTGAGGGTTCAGCAAACGCCTGCGTTGCGCAGGGCTTGCGTCAGGTACAAGGATCCGGCGACGACCACCATCCGGTCCGGCTCGGTTGCCCATTCAAGGGCCGCGTCCCACGCGGCGGCAACCCCAGCCGGCGCGGCTTCGATGCCCACCGCCC
>JBGSLE010000444.1:0-5650 GCA_041740875.1 Pontiella sp.
CCAACACCTTCGGCGGCACCCGCTTCACCCTCGCGCGCCACGGGCTGGCCGGCCAGGTGGCCGAGGTAAACCGCGCCGGGGTCGAAATCTCGAAACGCGCGGCTGGCGGCAAGGCGCTGGTCTTTGCCTCGCTCGGACCGACCGGGAAAATGCTGATGATGGGCGACGTGACCGAAGAGGAACTCCTCGCCGCCTTTTCCGAACAGGCGCAAGCCCTGGCGGCCGGGGGCGCGGACGGACTGGTGGTTGAAACCATGTCCGACCTCGAAGAGGCCAAGCTGGCCTTGCGGGCCTGCAAGGCGACCGGGCTGCCGGTGGTCGTTTCGATGGTCTACGACGCGGGTGCCGCGCGAGACCGCACCATGATGGGCATCTCCGTCGAACAGGCCACCGAAGAACTGACCGAAGCCGGGGCGGATGCGATCGGCTCCAACTGCGGCCAAGGGATTGCGGGGTTTGTCGCGCTCTGTGCGCGGATGAAGGCCATCACGCCCCTGCCGATCTGGATCAAGGGCAATGCCGGGCTACCGGAAATGGTCGGCGGAAAAAGCGTCTACAAGACCACGCCGGAGCAGTTTGCCGAATATGCCCAGCCCCTGATCGATGCGGGAGCCGACTTTATCGGCGGCTGCTGCGGCACCAGCCCGGCCCATATCCAGGCGCTGTCGCGGCGCGTTGGCGGATAACAGACACCTGCTAAGGCTGGCGCGTGGACACCGTTGAAAAGAAGGCATTATTTAAAGCCAAACGAATCCAGCTGCATGAGCTCTTCCCCCTCGCCCTTGAAGACGAGGCAGAGGCTCTCCTTGTCCGACAGCGCCGGCAGGGCGCAGCCAACGGTCACGGACGCTCCGTCACCGCTGGGAACGCGGCAGGTGGCCAGCAATTCCCCGGCGGGGGAGGCCTTGCGGATCTCGATCGACGCATCTTTTTTGGGGGCGACGTTGAATTCCACCGCGCGCTTCGTTCCGAGTCCGCGGATGTTTGGAAAGGAGAGGAAGTCGTTTTGGCCGATGCCGCACACCGCGAACCCGCCATCCGGTAGCTCTTTTTTGGTGGTTCCGGACGCGGCAAAATAGTCCTCCGCCTCAATCGCGCCCTGGCTGGCGTCGTATTCCCCGACGCCAATGCCATCCACCCGGATCTGGGCAATTTCGCCGTTCTCCTTGTAGTGGACATAGCTGATGAACGTATCGCGGAAATAGCGGTTGCCCGTCTGGCTGATGTCGCAATAGGCGAAATACCACTGGTTGTGCCACTCGAAAAACGACCCATGCCGCCCCTGCCGGAAGCCGTTCGGCCAGGTCGGCGCGTCGTAGCCCGGCGCAAAACTCCCCTCCCCGATGATGCAACCGCTGTAATCGTACGGCCCGTAGGGCGTAACCGACATGGCGTAGAAACAGCCCCACGACAAATAGTATTTTCCGTTGTAGGCGTGGATGAAGGGCTTGTCATCCGTCTTCTTTTTCCCGGTTCCATCGAGGTTGTAAGGACCCCGCGGATTGTTGATCACGATCTTGCGCGGCGCCTCGGCCAGCGAGACCATGTCTTCGTTGAGCTTGGCGATGTAATAGTCCCAAACCCCGAAGACGATGTAGAAATCGCCGGAAGCATCTGCGAACACGCCGATGTCGTATTCGTCGGTCGGCGTCAGGTCGGACGAGAGCAGCGGCTTGCCCAGCGGATCGGTCCAGGGGCCTGCCGGGGAATCGCCGACGACCACCCCGGCCTGCTTGTTCTCCTCGGAAAAATACCAATAGTATTTGGCGTTGCGCAGCGCGATATCCGTCGCCCAGCACCGGTCGAAGGGTTTCCCGATATAGGTGTTTTCCGGCTTGAGGACGCTTTCCAGCTTCCACTCGACCAGATCCTCCGACGACCACAGCCACCAATCCTGCATGGTAAACTTCTTGGCATCTTTCGACCGGTCATGCGAGGCCGACAGGTAGGCCTTCCCGTTGAGGATGCGAATATGCGGATCGTTGGCGCCCTTGTTATTGATGATGGGATTCCCGGCGTAGAGCCGCGTACCCGCGATCATGCCGAGCGCGGCAATCCAAGTCGTCAGGGGGTTGGATGTCGGCATCCTATTCCCCTTTACCCTTTTTTTTCTTCTTGCCGCTATTCGGCTTTTCCACCGCGCTGGTGCGTTCCGCCCACGCATCCCACTCCTTCACCAGGGTCTGGACCACTTCCGGATGCTGCTTGGCCAAATCGGTGGTTTCGCAAGGATCCTTGTCGATGGCGTAGAGTTCCCAGTCGATGGTGCCGGGCGCCCTTTTACCCAGCACCAGCTTCCACGGCCCCTTCCGGATCGCCCGGGCTCCCTGATGCTGATAGCACAAGGCGCGCGGCGGCAGCGCACCGCCCTGCTTGAAGGCGGGCGCCAGGCTAACCCCTTCCATCGGAGGAATCGCGTTCCCATTCCGTTTGGCGGGATAAGGGGCTTTCGCCACGTCTACCAGCGTCGGCATGATGTCCACGATATGCGCCGGATCGCGCACCCAGCGTCCGGGATGTTCGACGCCGGCGGGCCAATGGACGATGAAGGGAGTGGCCAGGCCGCCTTGGTGGGCAAAGTGCTTGTACATGCGGAAGGGCGTGTTGCCCAGATTCGCCCAGGCCGAACCGTACGCCATATGGGTGCCGACACCGCCCATCTGCTCCAGCTCGGCACCTTTGTGAAGGATCGTCTCGCCCTTGCGCGATGTCCCATCAAACCCGAACGGCCCCCACTCGTAGCAGGCTCCGTTGTCGGAGAGCACCAGAATCACCGTGTTCTCATAGCTGCCCGCTTTTTTAAGCTGCTCGATAATCCGCCCGATCCCGTCGTCCACATGTTTGACCATTGCGGCGAACGTAGCCATGCGGTAGGCCAAATCCTCGCGGCGATCCGCCTCCAGCGAATCCCACGCCGGATTGGGCTGGCCGGAGTAGCCGTTGGCGATGGCGTTGTTGCTTTCAACCGGCACCATCGAGCGTTCCGTCAGCGTCCATCCCGCGTGGTCGATCAGTCCGATTTGCTTCATCTTTTCGAACCGCTGCGAGCGCAGTAGATCCCAGCCCTGGCGATAGGTCTCCACCAGCGGCTTTATCGAAGCCGCCGGAGCCTGCAACGGAAAGTGCGGCGCGGAATGGGCCAGATAGAGAAACCACGGCTTTTTTTTCTGCTCCGCCTGGCGCAGGAATTCCAAGGCATACTCCGTAAACACGTCGGTCGCGTAAAATTTGTCTTCCGTGACCTTGATCTCCGGAGTCCGCTCCTTGGGCAGCCGGACATACTTTTCGGTCGACCACTGGTCTTGCGAATGGTCGTTGGGAAAGCCGTAGAACTCATCAAAGCCGCGCATCGTCGGCACCTGCGTCGGGCCGTTGCCGACATGCCATTTTCCAACCGCATAGGTCTGGTAGCCCGCCGCGCCCAGCACCTCGGCCAAGGTCGCGCAGTTTTGCACCAGCGCGCCGCCAAAGTTCGGAATCCCCGTCTGGCCCGGATGCAGCCCCGTCAAAATGGAGGCCCGACTCGGGCAGCAGCGCGCCGACGTCGTCATCCCCGTAAAGCGCAACCCCTCCACGCCCATCCGATCCAGGTTCGGCGTCGGAATCTCGCCGCCATAGCACCCCAAATCGCTGTACCCCAAGTCGTCCAGCAGCACCAGCAGCACATTCGGGGGCTCCGCCCGAGCCACCAATCCCGCACACCCCAGCAAAACCGCCATCAGCCAATGCTTCATGCAACTATCTCCATTCATATAAGCGGGACAAGCTAGCAAAACGAGAAAACCGACGTTAGCACTGGTGCGCCATTTATTTGACCGTCGTCCCCATTCGCTAAAAAAACCACGGAGCTCAATCCTCATCGGACGCCGCTGCCCGCTTCCCCTTCTTGCCCCCCGCCGCCTTGGCGTTCGGGTCGAATGCCGGATTCGGCTGCGTCGCTATCGGCGCGTCGGCGGCCTTTATCCAGGCCAGCAAATCGCCGAGCAGCTCATCGCGCTTGGCCGGGTTGGCCGCCGCCAAGTCGTTCCGTTCCCCGAGGTCGTCGGCTAGGTTGTACAGCTCCACGGCATGGTTGGTGGCGATCTTTTCGCGGCCGCCATCAAGCTGCCACTCCTCGTGAAAGAGGTGCAGTTTCCAGTTGCCCTTGCGGATCACGCTGACCGGACGGCTGCGGAAGCCGGCGCGCACGTCGATCTCGCGGCCACGGATGACCGGTTTGTCTAGGTAGCCGGGGAAATGCCAGAAAATCGCCGGACGCTTCAGTGCGCCCCCCTTCAGCAGCGGGAGCAGGCTTTCGCCGTCGAGCATTTTACCCGCTGGCGCCGCTGCGCCGGCGGCATCAAGGAAGGTGGGAAACAGATCGAGGTTGATCACCGGCACATCGCAGGTGCTGCCGGGCGTGGTCCGCCCCGGCCAGCGCACAATGAACGGCTCGCGGACGCCCCCTTCGTAATAGCCGCCCTTGTTGCCGCGCAGCGGCTCCTGGGAGGATTGCTGCGTTCCGCCGTTGTCGCTGGTGAAGACCACCAGCGTATTCTCTTCGAGGCCAAGCTCCTTGATTTTTTCCAGCAGAAGGCCGACGCCCGCATCGAGATCGTAGAGACAGGCCGCGTAGAGCGGTTGGTCGTGCTGCTTGCCGGGTTCCTTGGCCTCAAACCGGGCCAGCGTCGCATCGGTCGCCTGTAAGCCGGTGTGGATGGCGTAGTGCGACAAATAGACAAAAAACGGGCGATCCTTGTTCTGTTCCATGAAGTTGCCCGCCGCCTCGGTCAGCGAGAAGATCGCCTTGGGATTTCCGGGCTCCTTGCCTTTCCAGCCGCCCTCGGACTGGTGAACGACGTCAAACCCCTGCAAATCCGGCGTGATGCCGCTTTTGCCGTCGAGGTGCCATTTGCCAAAAATACCCGTCGCATAGCCCGCCGCCTTCAAGGCATCGGCGACCGTGATATTTTCCTGTTCCAACCCGCTCGTGTTGGGAATGGGAATGAGCCGTTGCTGCTGCCCGGGTCCGCGATCCGTGCTCCCCACGGCATACACCCCGTGCCGCGGCGTGTAGTTGCCGGAAATCAGGCAGGCCCGGCTCGGCGCGCAGTTGCCCGCCGCGGCATACCCGGCGGAAAAAACCATCCCTTCCCGCGCCAGCCGGTCGATGTTTGGCGTCTCATTGAAATCCGAGCCTTGGTAGCCCACATCCCGCCAGCCGAGGTCGTCGGCAAAGATCAGGACAATGTTCGGCTTGCCGCCGACACCGGTGCCCGCGACGGCCAGCGAGCCGCCCAGCAGGCAGAGTGCAGTCAGGATTCTGTTTTTCATCGTTGGTTCCTTATTATTTGCGGTTCTTTCCCCTAAAGCTTCTCCCTAACTGGGCGATTGCCGTGAGCACACGGCCATCCATTCGACCTGACGAAAGCAAACGAATAAGCCCGAGTATCACAGCCGACCGCGACGTGGCAAAATAATTGTTGCTGGCTTCCGTCGCCACGAAACATGATCCAGCGCCAAATCGGCTATTTTGTAACTATTCAGGTGGGGAGTTCAAGCGAGAGTCAAAATCAGGAAGTTTCCCTTGAAAGAGTAGATCGAGTGCAGTGGTGGCGCTGATCGCGTGTTTCCGGCAGGTGGATAGATAACTTCGGATCCGGCAAAAGAT